>DOXE01000382.1 GCA_003519205.1 Chloroflexota bacterium | reverse complement strand
CCTCCGGGTTATGAGCCCGACGAGCTGCCACTGCTCTACCCCGCAATGTGCGTGAAAATTATAACAACCAAGTGGTCTTTGTCAAGTTTGCTTAACATAAATAGACGTCCGGATGGGGGATTCGCTAATGATGAATCGTTGGTTTTATTGCTGATCAGGCTGATGTACGTTAAGATTTTCAGGGGAGAAAAGGTTCGATAGTGATTATATCGGCCGAATTCTACATGGACGTCACCGATGATGATGGAAACTTATCTTTTATTGATCTTTCTCCTGGCGAACAGCATCAATATCCTGTCAATCCTCATGTTCATAGCCAGGGTGAAATGGCCAAAAAATGCCGATCTTTTCGGTTATCTGGCCATTCTTATGGGCCTTCCAGCTTTAGCCCTCGCCGTTATCGGGGCAATCCAAGGGTTTGGGATTTCATTCGGGCTGGCACCCTTACTCTATGCGGCGTTCACTCTTTTCGCTTTGATCGTCGATGTCATCCTGAAGATAGAATTCCGCAATCCAAGAAGGCTGGTGATTTTGCTACCATTTTTATTGTTCTATTTTGTGCCCCTCATGATGATGTGGGGCATGATGTGGTTGTTGGGGTTGGGTTTCTGGATTATCACTGGCGTTACTTATTTTGCCACGGTTGTCGCCTCTTTTTATGCCCTAAATAAAGGCGTTGGCTAGTATAGAGATAAACATACTGAAGCAAAGCTTGGTGACCTTTATCCAACCTGTAGAATTAGGAGGATCGAATGCCGCGACTTACGAAAATTTACACTCGAACAGGTGATGATGGTAAGACTTTTCTTGGGAGCAAGGAAAGGGTACCAAAAGATGCCCTCCGGGTTTCGGCATATGGTGATGTCGACGAGCTGAACTCTTTACTTGGCGTTGCCCGGGCAGCAGGCTTGAGCTCGAAGTTAGATCAGTCAATTTCCACCATTCAGAATGAATTGTTTCACTTGGGCTCTGATCTGGCCTTCCCGGATGATGATACTACAGGCATCCAAGTTCCTCGAATAGAAGACCGGCATGTGGAAAAACTGGAAGGGATCATCGATGAATTGTTGGCCGTGGTAGGCCCATTGGAAAACTTCATTTTGCCGGGGGGTAGTTTGGGGGCGGCTCAACTTCAAGTGGCCCGTGCTGTCTGCCGGCGGTCAGAAAGAAGCGTGGTCAAGCTGGCCAGAGAAGAGTCCATTAACGTCAATATCCTCAAGTATCTTAATCGCTTATCCGACCTTCTATTTACAATGGCCCGTTTTGAAAACCATCAGCAGGGCATTGAGGAGGTGCTTTGGAACACCCTGGCCTAAATCCCAAGAACCTCTGATTCTGGAATCGTTAAAGGGGTTGAGGTAAACTGGTAATTAATTCTGATGTTGGACGGTAAAACTTGAATAATTTGACACTTGTAGGTCTTCTCATCATCTTCCTTTGGCTAGTCGCTTATGGCTACTATTTTTACGTATCCCGCAAGCAGCAGGATATCTCGGCCGAAATCAACGAATTACGCGACGAGCTAGACAAACTTGACGAACAACCAGAAGAAACGACGGATCAAGGATGAAAGAGGGTATTTGATGCGGAGATTTAAGCCTAAATTGATAGTTCTATTGACCTTTCTGGCATCCCTGGCAGTAGTTTCCTGTCTGCCTGATAATATTAGCGGTCCGGATCCATGTAATGAGGATGGCACGCTGTTTAATGACCAATTCGATGGCTCAAAGAATTGTGGATGGTCCCTTTTTAATGGCAGTGGCGTCACCTCCGAAATAGAGGAAGGCGTATTGCGTATTAGTAATAGCCTGTCTGGAGAGATAACCTGGGCTGTTGCGAATCGCAATTTTGATGATGTGATCATCACTGCTCAGGCTCGCCAAACGAGCGGGCCTGACGATAATGCCTACGGTGTGATCTGCCGATATCAGAGTCCGGAGAATTTCTACGTTTTCTTGATCAGTGGTGATGGACATTATGCCATTGGGAAATACCAAAGCAGCAGCCCCCAGATTACTTATCTGACCGGGGAAGGACAATATGTATTCAACGATGCTATCAATCAAGGGGCGGCCGCAAACGAAATCAGGGCCAGCTGCATTGGAAATGAGTTAAGCTTCACCGTGAATGGCATACCCTTGGACTCTGTCACCGATCCAACTTTCGTTACAGGTGATATTGGGGTCGGTGCCAGCCCGTTTCAACCGGGCACGGCCGTTATCGATTTTGAGGGTATCCGGGTTGTCGCGCCTTAGCTTTCCGGACAATCTCATCTGAATATACTTTATCGACGAATAACTGCACATTAAACCTGAATGTCAAGAATCGGAACATATACGCTATATTCACTCTTGATGATTTTGGCATCCTCGGCCCTCAATGCGTGTGGTGATGGGGTTGAACCAGAAGCCGCAAAGGAATCTGAATTGCTCTTCCAGGATGATTTTTCCGTGGGAAATGTAGGCCGGTGGCTAAACGAGGGGGATGAGCTTGGTTCAACAGAAGTTAACACCGAACAACTGGTTATTGATGTTGCTGCCCCAAATACCCTTCAATTTTCAACTTTGAAAGAGCCAGTATTCGCAGATTTCGACCTGGAGGTGAGTGGTGTTCTCGTCGATGGGGCTGAGGATTCCACTTATGGAATTCTCCTCCGAATGCAAGGCCCAACTGAATTCTATCGTTTTGAAATAATGGGTGATGGCCATTACATGATAGAGCGACGGAATAACGATGGGTCTTGGACCCGATTTGTCGATGATTGGCAGATTTCAGAGGCGATTCAGGTTGGAGTCAATGCCAATAACCGCTTGCGGGTCGTTGCCGATGGGCCATTCATGTCTTTCTATGTAAATGGAGAGTTGCTTCAGGAAATAGAGGATACCGCCTACGTATCCGGTAATATCGGCTTAGATGCTGGAACTTATGGCCATCCGAAAACCCGTGTGGTATTTGACGATCTAAGGGTTTCTCCGCCATAAAGATGTCTTCTGCTATCCTAAAAGAAATCGAAGCTGCTCTTGGTTTGCCGGTTAAGGCAATCAGCCCGCTAAGCGGGGGCAGCGTTGGCGAGGTATATAAAGCCCAATTACTCGACGATCGTACAATTGTGGCTAAGGTCGACAACGACAGGGAGCAGCAACTGACACTCGAAGGTTTTATGCTGCGTTATCTGGCCGATGAAAGTCAATTGCCAGTTCCGGAGGTATTATTCAGCAATTCTGGATTGTTGTTGCTAGAGTTTTTGCCAGGTCGCAGCACCTTTTCACCCGGAGCCCAGAAGTGTGCCGCGGATTTACTTGCCAATCTTCATGGTATTAAGGCCCCGGGCTTTGGTTTTGAGCGAGATACGTTGCTAGGCGGGCTCCACCAGCCAAATCCGTGGGCCAGCTCCTGGTTGGATTTCTTCCGGGATAACCGGCTAACCTTTATGGGGAAAATGGCCCTCGAAGCCGGCCGCTTGCCTGTCGATATATTTAACCGGCTCATGCATCTTTGCGAAAAACTGAATGATTGGTTGGAGGAACCGGACCACCCATCATTGATTCATGGTGATGCTTGGGCGGGCAATATCCTGGCCAATGGCGATGAAATCACTGGATTTTTGGATCCGGCCATCTATTTTGCCGATCCAGAAATAGAACTGGCTTTCACTTCTCTTTTCGGCACATTTGGTGATGCGTTTTTCCACCGTTATCGTGAGATTGGACCGATTAAACCCGGTTTCATGGAATTGAGACGGCACATCTATAACTTGTATCCATTATTAGTCCATGTGCGCTTGTTCGGTGGGAGTTACATATCATCTGTGGAACAAACCTTGCGCCGGTTCGGATACTAGGCTTATTCTGCTGGTTATTTGATGCAAGAGGAAATTGTCGAACGCTTGTTGGCAATAAATCGGGATTTCTACCTGAAGTTTGCCACCTCTTTTGCCGAAACCCGAGCCCATCCCCAGCCTGGTTTCTACCAACTGATTGAATTTATACCTAAACCCTGCAAAAAAATGTTAGATGTAGGTTGTGGCGAAGGGCGATTCGGTCGGTTTGTTTTAAATCGTAACCTTATCGATCAATATACTGGCGTCGATTTTAGCCAGGAAATCATCGATATTGCCAAAGATTCAATGAAGGGTGAGTTCTTTCTCCGAGAATTGAGCCGTTACGGCTCTCTAAATGGACTTGGCGAATTCAACCTTATTGTCTGCCTGGCTACGATGCAGCATATCCCCGGACGGTCCAACCGTCTCAATTTACTTCGAGAGATGGGCACCCATTTAACGGCCAAAGGCATTATCTTCCTCTCCAACTGGCAATTCCTGGACAGTGAACGCCAACGGAGAAAAGTAACCGATTGGTCTAAAGTTAACATCGATCCAACTAAGCTTGAGGAGAATGATTTTTTAATTGCCTGGCAACGAGATGGCACTGGCTTCCGGTATGTGAATTTTATCAATTCTGATGAGATGGAATGGCTGGCAAAATCTGTTGGTTTGAACGTGTCTGGACAATTCAGGGCTGATGGTCAGGAGGGCAATTTGAATCTGTATTCAATATTATCAACCGCTTAAGCAACCAGAGGTCGGTTGACATGTGTTTGACGGCAATGCTAAAATCAGGCTAATATTTTAAGAGAATTTTAGAAATGGACCTCAAGCAGCAATTACAGAGCGATATGGCATCGGCGATGCGCGAAGGAGATGTCACGAGACGAGATACCTTGCGTATGTTAATCGCTGCTATAAAACAGGAAGAAGTGGACCGGCGTGTCGATCTCGACAACGCAGGTGTCGAAGCCGTCTTGACAAAACAAGCCAAACAACGTCGTGAGAGTATCGATGACGCACAGCAGGCTAACCGTTTGGATTTAGTCGCCGATGAGGAGGCCGAGTTAACCATTATTGAGAGCTACTTACCCGAACAGATGACAGAAGATGAAATTCGGGTTATTGTCACTGAAGTTATTACTGAGATGAACGCCAGTGGCATACAGGAAATGGGACGCGTCATGGGACGTCTCATGCCTGAGCTCGGAAGTACAGCTGATGGACGAATTGTAAGCCAGGTCGTTCGAGAGCTTCTGGGCGGTTGACGATCACTCACCAAAAGTATGTCTTCCCATTCTGAAGCACAGACAGCTTCCAACCAACGTATGCAGCAGATGGTGCGTCGTTCTCTGCTGTGGATCTTCGTTGCTGTCGTAGCGCTAGTTATAACCCTGATCTTGGCTTTCGATTTTGTCAGTGGGCCACGCGTGTCGGTTACCTTAGGCGAGCCTGCACCAGAAGATGTGGTAGCTCCTCAATCCATCACTTACGTCAGCGATGTTTTGACCGGCCGGGAGATTCAACAGGCGGCAGCTGCTGTTTCAGATCAATACACTTCCCTGGATTTGAATATTGCCAGGGATCAGAAAAACTCAGTAAGAGCCGTATTTGGCTTTATCGACACTGTACGGGCAGACAAGATCGCCGATCAGGAAACGGAGTTGGGATACTTACAGGCGATTGATGGCTTAGAAATTGACGATCAAGTCGCCCAAGACCTTTTATCCCTTAGTCCAAGCGAATATACCATCGCCAGAGACAATATCCTCCAGATCGTCGAAGACACTATGCGTCAGGGTGTCGTGGAGACCCAGCTAAGTGAGGCGAGGCGAAAAGCGGCGTTGGAGGCGGCTTTCGACCTTACACCCGCCCAAGAGAGGGTAGTTACGTCACTTGCGCCCCAGTTTGTCGTTCCAAATATCTTCTTTGATCCAGAAAAAACGGCCGAGTTGCGAACTGAAGCCATTGCCAGTGTCGAACCCATCACCCAGATCGTCACTGAGGATCAGCGCATCTTGCGTGTTGGAGACGTCGTGGATGAAGTCGATCTCGAAATGTTGCAACAACTCGGGCTTTTACAGCAGCAACTAGATTGGAAACGAGCATTTAGCGCTCTGATCACTGCTTTGTTGGCGATAACAACAATTACGCTCTACTGGAGTTTGTACTTTGGCAATCGGAAAGATACGGCTCGCAGCCTTACCATTCTGGGCGTACTGTTGTCTCTTTTCTTGTTGAGCGCCAAGTTATTGCTATCCAGCCAGACGATTTATTCTTATCTTTATCCGGCAGCAGCGCTATCGATCATCGTCGCCGTAATCTTTGAGGTTCGATTATCAATTTTGGTGACGATTGTTCAGGCGATCCTAGTTGGTTACATCGCCCAAGAGTCGTTAGAGATGGTGGTGTATGCGTCCGCTGGCGGCATATTAGCGGTCTTAACCTTACGAGATGCACAAAGGATCAATGCCTTATTTCGAGCGGGTCTGGTGGCTGCTCTCGGTAATGTAGCTGTCATTCTTATCTTCAACCTTCCAAAAGATGTCGCCCCAACTGAACTTCTGACAATTATCATCTTTGGCATCGTGAGTGGCGCCGTATTATCGGCCGGCTTAGGCCTTGCCGGGGTGTTTATCATCGGTGGCGTATTTCGAATCGTTACCCCTTTACAATTGCAGGAATTGTCTCGCCTAGATCACCCTTTGTTGCAAGAATTATTGCGACGAGCACCTGGTACTTATCATCATAGCATCATGGTAGCGAATCTGGCTGAGCAGGCGGCCGAGAAAGTCAAGGCCAATAGCTCGCTCGTACGAGTTGGATCGTTTTATCATGATGTGGGGAAGATGAACCGCCCGCCATTTTTTACTGAAAACCAGAATGGTGGCAACCCGCACGACAACCTTGACCCTTACAGTAGTGCGCGAATAATCATCAGTCACGTTACCGATGGCCTGGAATTGGCTCGTCGCTATCGACTCCCTACCAAAATCCGAGACTTCATCGCCGAGCACCATGGGGATCGAGTGCTGAAAGCATTCTATTGTAAAGCTGTCGAGCGAGCAGGGAGCGAGGATGAGGTTGATATCACTCGATTCNNTCCAGTGCTCTTCGCCCAAACACAGAAGGTGATATTGAAAAACTGGTGAAGTCGATTATTGATGATCATCTGAAAGAAGGCCAGCTCGATAATTCCGACTTGACCTTGGGTGATATCAAGACGATTCGAGAGTCGTTCATCGAAACACTTCAGGGGAGATTTCATGTGAGGGTGAAATATCCCGGAAATGAGGAACTGATCTCAGAACCTCCAGCCGGTGATGGAAATTCAGGATTTGCCCTTGAGTTAATTGCCCCTGAGCCGGTAGAAGGCAGCCGGCCGAGACAAGAAGAATATGATGAACCTGTTCCACGTTAACATCAACGTGGAGGTGCCAGTTGAAGAAGAATGGGTGACGTCTATCCAACAGGCCGTTTTCGCAACTTTGGAACATGAGGGTGTACAACCCAATACAGAGGTGACAGTTCTACTTGCCGACGATCGACAATTAAGTGACTTAAACCAAGAATTCATGGGGAGTAAACGGGCAACGGATGTGCTGAGTTTCCCAGCCGGGGATCCAATGCCTGGAGTTGACCATTATCTCGGAGACATCGCTATATCTATTCCAAGGGCCAGGTACCAAGCTGGCGAGGCTGGTCACTCAGTATCTGATGAATTGCGGTTACTGGCTGTTCACGCGACCTTGCACTTGATCGGTTACGATCATGCTACTCCTGAGGAAGAGAGGCAAATGTGGTCTATCCAAGGGTTAGTTATTTCTTCTCTGACAGGGGGAATGGCATAAAATACCATTGAGTGATGATGAGTTCAAGTAATCCTTCCCCCCTTGTAAAGAGGATTAGGAGCTTCAAGTATGCATTTGAAGGTTGCCGGCATGTCATCCGATCACAACCCAATGCTTGGATACATGCCGCAATTATGGTAGCCGTTATTGGAATCGCATATTGGCTTCGCCTGCCGGCGCGAGATTGGGCAGTGTTAGTCCTAACATTCACGGTTGTTTGGATGGCAGAATTTGCTAACACCGCCCTAGAGGCTATTGTCGACTTGAGTTCACCTGACCTTCATCCGCTGGCGAAGGTGGCCAAGGATGTATCCGCTGGCATGGTCCTGGTTGGTGCAGTGGGCGCCATTCTAATTGGATTATTGATCCTGGGTCGGCCGCTAGCAGCTCGATTATTTTAAGCGAACAGCTCTAATATTCCGCTTTAACGCAAGATGAATGTTTCGTATAGTCAGCTAGGTCTATCAATTAAGGGGATGGCTGCGTATCGAGGGTTTCTTCTGTCTCGATTAGAGAGATTTGGACTCTCAATTCCCCACTCTAGCCCAATTTCCGGATCATCCCAGGCTACGCCATACTCATCACTACCATCGTAATAATTGTCTACGAAATAGATTAAGGTTACTCTGGTTAGACCAAAAAAACCATGGGCAACGCCGGGAGGGATATATAAGCCCAAATCATCAGAGTCTTTGATCTGAATAATGTGAGCGTTACCCTGTGTTGATGAAGATTGGCGCAGATCCACCAGGCCTGCCCGCAAGGTGCCCTCAAGAACATGCCAATAATCTACCTGTTGATGGTGGTAGTGGAGACCACGAAGGACACCAGCTTCTGACACAGACCGGTTGCTTTGGAGTTTTTTCCAAGATCTTTGAGGAAACCACTCTTTCCGAAATATCTCAGTAAAATGGCCTCTTTGGTCACTGTGGCTCGTCAGATGAACAAGGTAAACGCCATTGATGAGGGAATGTTCTTCAATGATGGGCATTTTAACGTCTAATCAGATTACTAACGAAAAACCAAAGATTTGCCGGTCGTTCGGCTAGTCTGCGAACAAAATAAGGGTACCAGGCAGTTCCATATGGCACATATATCCGAAGTTTGTAGCCTCGTTCTACTAACCAGGCCTGTAAATCTCGTCTAATGCCGTATAGCATCTGGAACTCATAGGTTTCAGGCGGGATCTTACTTGCATTGGCAAAATTGATCGCTGCCTGAATAATTTCTTCATCATGGGTTGCGATTCCAAGATAGACACCATTATTCCGAGCTTCCTTGCTGAGCATCATCTCTGTTAGCAGTACGTAATTGGCATCGGTATCAGCTTTTTCCGGAAATGCGATGTCTGGCGGTTCTGCGTAAGCTCCCTTACAGAGCCGCACCCAGGCTCCTTCATCAATGAGCTTTTCGACATCTTTTTCACTACGATAAAGATAAGACTGGATAACGACACCGACGTTATCGAATCCATACTCATCCTTTAGTGTATGGTAAATATCCAATGTGACATCAACGAGTTCGCTTTCCTCCATATCAATCCGAATTTTATTGCCGTTCTCTTGCGCTTTGGTAAGTAGTTGTCGAAGATTTTCCAAGGCCGTTTCCTTGCGGATCCGAAGGCCTAACTGGCTCAATTTAATAGAAACATTGGCGTCCAATCCTGAGATTTCAATCCGATCAAGCAATTGTAAAATCTCGTCCCGAGCGGAAGCAGCAACTGCTTCGTCGGTTACACTTTCTCCCAAATAATCTAAAGTTACCAGCATTCCCCGGGCATTCAGGGCCCGGGTTGCCGCCATTGCCTCTTCAATGGTCTCCCCAGCTACAAACCTTCGGGCAACCCTTTTCGCCAAGCTCAAATCACTCACTAAGTCTCGTGCCCATTGTGCGTGAGATAAATATATGAGAAAAGTTCGTAGCCACCGTTCGCCGAATCGATATAACAAGAAGCTCGCCAGTAGGGTAAACCCAATGAATGGCACTAAGAATAATCCACAGCCACGCCTAGCTCTCTTTTTTTTCATCAGATCTTTGAGCCTATTCAAAGGAAATACTGAAAAGGTTTGCCCAGACTCAGTGCCTTGAAATTCTGATTATTGTTGTCCAGCATTGTAAACCAGAACGGGTTGGAGACATGTACTACTTTCAAGAAACAACTTGATAGATCAATTAAAGCCTGGACTGAAGTGAATAACCTCCATCCACAATAATAGTTTGACCACATATCATGTTTGCTTGGGGAGAACAGAGGAAACAAACGAGGTCGGCTACATCCTCGGGTAGACATAATCTTCCAGCCGGCGTTTTTGCAATAACATCCTCCATTAAGGTTTGTCCGGCCTTCTCAAAAAGAGAAAAATGTTTGAGGGCGTCCGTCTTGACTAAGCCCGGTGAAACGGCATTCACCCTGATATTTTTTGGCGCCAACTCTACTCCTAAATACCTGACCAAAGACTCCAACGCGGCCTTGGATGTACCAACGGCAATATATTCTGGTAGAACCCGAACCGATCCTAAGCTGGATATGGCCACAATTGCCCCTCCGCCTTGTTTTTCCATCAACGAAACAGCCCGCTGAGCGCCAAAAAGAAAGGAACGAGCATTAATGTTCATCGTCCAGTCCCACCCTTTTGGCCGCTGTTCCATGGCCGGACGGTTGTAACCGGAGGCGGCATTATGGATAAATATATCCAGCCGTCCAAATTCACGATCTACTTGATTGAAAAGGGAGTCTAGATCATCCAAATTACCAACATTGGCTTTAACAACCAATGCTTTCCGTCCGAGGGCGTGGATTTCCTCAGCGGTATTCTCGGCCGGTTCTCGGTTCCTGAAGAAGTTGACGATGACATGTGCACCATCACTAGCAAATTGAAGGGCCACAGTCCGGCCGATACCTCTACCCGAACCTGTTACCAGTACGACTTTGTCGTCAAATTGTTTGGTCATAAGAAGCTCATGGTTTTCTAGACCCAAATTGACAAAGGTTTCTGACTATTACGGCCGCTGGCACCACCAGATTGTAACCTTCCCCGGTTAACAGGCAACAAGAATATGAAAAGTATTTGCCCGAGAACAATTCTGCCGTACAATGCATAGGGATTGAAAGTGAATATACTTTTCGTTAATAACTCGTTCATCCAACCCTTGCCGATTCATGATTACTGATATTGATTTAAGAAAATATCCGGCACCATTTTATATCAATTGATTTTATCGGTTCGCACAATATTCACGAGGTGTCTTTTTAATGTAATGCATTCGTGACGAACTTCTGATCCATCTATAATCAGATGGTACTATAACGTGATTGGTAAAATGACAACTGTTGAATTAGCTCCTTTGATACCCATTCTTGAGAATTACCATGGTCGAAAGCGAGATGCCCTATTGCCCCTGTTACATGAGGCTCAGGCTATCTGTGGTTGGTTACCGCGAGAGGTACAGGTAAAGATTGGTGAAACCCTGAGAGTGCCACTAGCTGATATTCATGGCGTCATCGAATTTTATTCGATGTTCTATAACGAGCCTACAGGCAGGAAAGTAATCCGGGTATGTGAGGATCTTGCCTGCCATTTGGCCGGAGTTGGCAAGGTGAAAGAAGCGTTGGAGCGGGACCTGAATTTGAGCCATGGGCAGACCGACAAAGCGGCCGATATTACTTTAGAATACGTACCATGTTTAGGTATGTGTGATAAGGCACCAGCCGCGTTAGCTGGCAATCAGTCGGTAGGCCACCTAACCCCTACCAATGTCTCAAAATTGTTTAATAATAACCAATCTGAATCAGAACCAATAGTAAGAGGTGAGCCTTTATTGATCCTGGCTGGGATAAGCAAAAAGGATCCCAACAACCTTTCCAGCTACGAAGAAATGGGAGGGTATAAGACCCTCCGCCGACTTATAAATATGGAGCCAGAAGATATTATCCATCTCGTCGACGATAGTGGTATTTTAGGGCGAGGTGGAGCCATGTTTCCTCTTGGTCTTAAGTGGCGATTTACTCGAGAAACTGCGCATGAAGCGAAACATATAGTCATTAACGCCGATGAGAGTGAGACCGGAACCTTTAAGGATCGAGCGATCATGGAGGGAGATCCATTTTCCCTGATTGAGGCTGCCACAATCGCTGGATATGGTGTTGGCGCTGAAAATGGATGGATCTTCATCCGTGGTGAATATCCTCATTGTTTTTCAACATTGAAGGAAGCGGTAAGTCAGGCTAAGGATGCCGGCTATCTTGGTAAGGATATTCTCGGCAAACAAGGTTTTAATTTTGACCTTGAGATTCGCCTTGGTGCCGGCGCGTATATTTGCGGAGAAGAAACCGCGTTATTTGAAGCGATTGAAGGAAAAAGAGGTTTTCCGCGGATCAAGCCGCCATTTCCGACGACCAATGGCCTTTTTAATCAACCGACGGCCATAAATAATGTAGAGACATTGGTTGCCACTTTAACCGCCCTTAAATTCGGCATAGAGAAGTGGCGTGAATATGGAACGGAGCAATCTCCTGGCACAAAATTATTCTGCCTGAGTGGTCACGTCGGNNTGGTGTTCCAGGTGGCCGTGATATTCAAGCCGTCCTGATTGGGGGAGCGGCCGGGGTTTTTGTCGGCCCTGATATGTTAGACATGAGGTTAACCTACGAGGATTCCCGGTCGAATGATGTACCTTTGGGTTCTGGGGTGATCATGGTCTTTGATGAAGAAACTGATATGCGCCCCATTCTGAGGCAGATAGGTCGTTTCTTCGCCCATGAAAGTTGTGGCAAGTGTTTTCCATGCCAGTTGGGAACTCAAAGGCAATTGGAAATTTTAGATCGGATCGCCTCAAACGGTGCCAAACCGACAGACAGACAAGACTTAACTGATATAGGCTTGACAATGACACAAACATCACTTTGCGGGCTTGGCCAAACAGCCAGTATTGCCATCCAGAGTGCAATGAAACGATGGCCGGAGGTTATTCAGTGAAAACAGAAGTGGATGTAGGGAAAACTCCCCAGATGGATGTTATCTCTTCGAATGGCCATGGCGTCAGGAATGTTCAATATTTCAATATCGCCTTTGGCTCAGCTACGCAAAAAACTGGCGAGATTGTGGATGAGTCGCTTGTTTGCATTTCGGTGAATGGGCGTGAGCTGGCAACCTTCATGTGCTCGCCTACAGATTTGAAAATCATGGCCTTGGGATTTCTTTATAATGAGAAGTTTATTGAAGGCATGGAAGATGTACGATCGGTCCACGTCTCCGAGAATGATACCTGCGTTGATGTCTGGCTTCGAGATCTGTCATTTGACCCGCCTAAACGTGGCATTGTAACCGCTGGGTGTGGTGGAGGTATCACCTTTGACGATTTGTCCGAACAACATCTACCATTAATTTCAAAAATTGAGGCAACACCCGATCTTTTAGCTGATCTGATGGTGCAAATGCACTTGGGAGCTGAGCTCTACCAGCGTGCCCGTGGCATTCACACGGCCGCACTGGCGAATGATGACGGGATTTTGATTCAGGTGGAAGATGTCGGACGGCATAATTGCCTGGATAAGCTGGCCGGACTGGCGCTATTAGAAGGCATAAGCACTAAGGACCACATCCTCCTGAGTAGCGGACGAATCAGCAGCGAAATGATAAACAAAGCTCGCCGATTGCAGAC
>DOXE01000040.1 GCA_003519205.1 Chloroflexota bacterium | reverse complement strand
CGATGAAGGTGTGATTCGGGAGACGATTTACATATTACGCCTTAACCCAGAAAACTATCGTTTTGATATTGCTTACGATCCTGGTGAGCCGAAAAGCTTGACTGATTGGCAAATAGGAACGGGTGCACTTGTCGTAGTAAATGGTGGCTTCTTCACACAATCGAACCAGGCTACCGGCCTGATCATCGTCGATGGTCAACCCTCGGGCGTCAGCTATGAGGGCTTCGGAGGGATGTTAGCCATCACCGAAACAGGTCCACAATTGCGGTGGCTTATCCAACAACCTTATGACCCAAATGAAAGATTAATGGCCGGACTTCAGTCCTTCCCCATGCTTGTTACTCCAGGTGGACAGATAGGTTTTGTTGAGGAAGATGGCCTTCCAGCCAGGCGGACCGTAATCGCTCAAGATATAAACAACCGGCTCCTCTTTCTATTGGCCAGTTCAGGTACCTTTACATTACAAGAACTCAGTCATTATCTAGTTGAGTCAGATTTTGAACTTGACCTGGCCTTGAATCTTGATGGTGGAGCTTCGACAGGTCTATTATTGGCTGATCCGNNATGACATGCCGGTTCTTTTTGCGAAAATAGACAATGAAAAGAAATTGGGTCCGTGGTCGGTAAATGCTTTGGTTTCATTGCGAATTTAAGCATCGATAACCATCAAATCGGATCTCTGGAGGTAATTGTGTACGCTATAGTCGAATGTGGCGGCCGGCAATACCGCGCCGAAGAAGGTCATAGCTTCATCGTAGAGAAGCTGCCTTATGAAGTCGGTGAAAAAATCGAGCTTGATAGGGTTTTACTGATATCCGACGAAGGAGAGGTTAACGTTGGCCAGCCGGCGGTCGACGGCGCTTTGGTCAAAGCAACTGTCGTCGAGCAATTCCGGGGCAAAAAAATTTTTGTCTGGAAATATCGACCTAGAAAGCGTTATCGTCGTCGACAGGGCCATCGCCAATCTTACACACGTTTACTGGTGGATGAAATTATAATCAGTTAGCTGGTACAGTAACATTAGGACTAGCGGACGTTCGTAGAAATCGTTTTCGTTCGATTTATCGGTATCAAATATGAATCGTCTGTATCAGGAGAATTAATTATGGCACACAAAAAAGGGGCTGGCTCAAGCCGAAACGGTCGTGACAGCAACTCTAAGAGGCTTGGAGTCAAATGCTACGGTGGAGAATTCGTAATTCCTGGCAATATCATCATTCGCCAGAAAGGAACGAAGTTTAAGCCGGGAAATAATGTTGGACTTGGTAGGGACTACACCATTTATTCCCTCATTGATGGTCAGGTTAAGTATGAAATTAAACACGGCCGCAAGTACGTGAGCGTTTACCCTATGGAACTCGGATAGGCAACAGGAACAGCAATGAAGAAAGAAATTCATCCAGAATGGTATCCGGAGGCTAAGGTCATCTGTAATGGCGAAGTTATAATGACCGTTGGATCTACAAAGCCGGAACTTCATGTCGAGATTTGGTCGGGAAACCACCCGTTTTACACTGGGCAGCAACGCTTGGTTGACACGGAAGGCCAGGTTGAACGTTTTATGAAGCGATTGCAGCGACGTGAAGAGATCAGGACTGAAGCTGAAATTCAGGCCGAGTCTCACTTGCCCGCTTCTTTATCCATCGATGAGATTTCGCTCAATACCCGAGCTTTAAACGCCTTGAGGGCTGACGGTCTGGAAACAGTGGGGGATGTGCTACAGCGACTGGAGCAAGGCGAGGATGCCTTATTAGCCATTACCGGCGTTGGCCAAAAGGCATTGATTGACATCAAAAAATACCTGCGGGCAAACGACTTGATAGAGTAGGGGCTAAGAATTCAATCGGGAAGAAAAAGGGCAGGTGCGATTGTCGTATCTGCCTTTCTTACTTTGTGGCAAAGGAAATTTCCTCGGGAGGATGAATGACCAAACACAGCCGCGGTCGAGTAGAGCTAATCTGCGGTAGCATGTTCAGTGGCAAGACTGAAGAGCTGATCCGCCGTTTGAGACGAGCCGTCATCGCTCGCCAAAAAGTTCAGGTATTTAAGCCCCTCATAGACGATCGTTATCACGAAAAACGGGTTACTTCGCATAATGGTCTCGACTTTGATGCCAGGCCAGTTAGTTTTGCCAGTGAAATCCTGACCCAGGTTGATCCTGACACAACGGTGATCGCCATCGATGAAGTACAGTTTTTTGATGCCGATGTTATCAATATTTGTGAGAAGCTGGCCGATCAAGGAAAACGCGTCATCTGTGCTGGATTAGACACTGATTTCCGTGGTGTACCTTTTGGCCCAATACCAGATCTGATGGCTCGCGCTGAAGAAGTGGATAAATTGCATGCTATTTGCGTAGTTTGTGGGGAAGAAGCAAACCGGACCCAACGACTGATTATTGGCCAACCGGCTTCATATGATGATCCAATCGTTTTGGTGGGCGCAGCCGAAGTCTATGAAGCCCGATGCCGTCAGTGCCATACAGTCAATCTTTCCCAATCATGATCCCCGTCACAATTTCAATGACCACATCGGGACCATGATTAACTCGAACCATCGCGATCAGACACCATAAAAAACCGTTTGGTAGGAGAGCATTGTGATTAATTCTAGTCATAATCTACATGATGATATCGCCGATATCTTGATTGATGAAAAGACATTGCAAGCTCGAATCCGCGAGCTGGCCCACCGTATCACCGATGACTATCGCCACACCGACGATCTATTGTTGATTTGTGTGCTTAAAGGGGCCTTCATGTTCCTGGCCGACCTGACTCGTGATCTGGAGCGACCACATGAATTAGATTTTATGGGTGTATCCAGTTACGGGGCGAGCACAGAATCCAGTGGCGTCGTCCGTATCGTTCTGGATCTTAACCAAGACATCGGGGGCAGGAATGTGCTGATTGTCGAGGATATAATCGACAGCGGGCGAACATTAGATTACTTGCGGCGTATTTTGCTTGCCCGCTCACCTGCTTCATTACGCATTGTTTCGCTTCTTGACAAACCCGATAGACGAGAGGTGGACGTTCCAGTAGATTACACCGGTTTTCATATTCCTAATGAATTTGTCGTCGGTTATGGCCTGGATTTTGGAGAGATTTACCGAAATTTACCTTTTATTGCCATTCTGAAGTCTGAAGTTTTTGCCCACCTGAACACTTAAGCGCACTCGAGTTCTTAAAAACTACTTTAATTACTTCTCCAACTGGATTTTTTAACCCATAAGTACTGTCTGCGATGCCGATCATTAGGCGTTATGTACTGGTGACAAACGACTCAATGTTGGCCTACTATGAAGGGGAGTGGGGCCAGTATCTGGCTAGCGCATCGCGGTAACGGTTATGAATACAGTTCTTATTTGTTTTGGTACCTTCTTTCTTTTGTCATTTCTCTCAACGTTACTGTTCGTAGCTGCCAGTATGAACTCCAGCCGTATCAGTCAGGCTGAGGAGGGTTACGAACCAGAGCCAACTTTTCACGGTCACCCCATCCCGGCTCAGTTTGAGAGTTGACATTTAGATTTTAACGAGCCTAGATTCGGCACGGCTAAATTCGTAATTGTCAAAATAGAACAAATGTGCTATAAATGGTATAATGAAAGGAGCTGGAGGCCGATGCCCTTAAGTCGCTCATCCGTGATCTATTCGGGTTCAATAAGGGATTCAGCCAAAGATATTAATAATAGGCCCAAAAACAACAAAGCCCCGGACCATTTGGTACGAGGCTTTGTGGATGAGAGAATTGGACCAATGAGTGTGTCGCATCGATAAGGGATTGTATAAGTCCAATCTCACCTCAACAGAGAATGATTTATCTTCATTGATACGCGCTAACTCAAAGTTGGGATTAACGTACCACCGGGGCAACAGCACATAGTGTTATAAAAAGAGGTGGCCTTGCCATCTCTGGCAAGGCCTGTGGAAAGAGGAGTAAAGGGCAACGCTCTGCTGCGCCAGAGCGCGTACTTTCGCGCCCTTTCTCAACCTGACAGAGTAATAATGATTGACAGAAATACAGAAACTCCTGTCCCATTAGGAGTCAGGTTAATCTAATCAGTTTTTAGCCGGAAAAATGCGTAAGACGTAATCGCCACCACCATTGTCATCCTCAGCCAGAACATCAAGGATCAATCTTAAGTCAACCGGTGCTTCCAACTCATCTACCATTGCTTCTGGTTGCCCGGCCGTTGTGCCGAGCAAGTTTCCGTCTTCGTCCAAAAGGGCTAACACAGGCGCAAAATCCTGGCTTACCAGTTCTAAGCTGAAGGTATCACCCTGATTTAGCGGCAATAAATATCGAACACGGCTGCCCGGCTCGAGAGTTCCGGAGATTTCGTCACCTAGAGCTACTTCTCCACCCTCAATGATTTCGCCGACCAAAACATCGAGCAAGTGTGTGATAGCGGCGTCTAGCACCGGATCGCCGTCGGTCAATAAAGTCTCTTCATTAACCGGAACCAATACCGTCGGTGGTACCCCTTGTCCTTCAATGTGGATGTTTCCATCGGCATCCACAGCCCGCCCCTCGGTAAATGTAAAGAATTCACCCTCAGGCATGGCCACTTGTTGGATGCTACCCCCCAAACCGGCCGTAGGATATTGTCCTACGATGGCACTTCGGTCTTCAAGCGTCATAGCGTATGTAAAGAATTCACATGCGCTGGCACAATTTGGACCGACGATGACGGCTATCTCGCCATTGTACCGGAGTTCTTCGGCCGGCAGGTAAAAACGGTCCTCTCGACGAGGATCGAAATAAAAATCTTCCAGGTCATCGTCATACCGGCCTAAGTTACCCAAGTCCAATGACTCGTTAAAGAAATAAGCCGCCATTTGATCCGCCAGGAATCCATCACCTCCACCATTCTGGCGCATGTCGATGATCAGCCCGGAAACGGCGTTGTCATTCAAATTGCGTATCAATCTTTCCCACAATTGGATGGTCAATAATTCGTTATCGGCGAAGCTGTAGATCTGGACGTATCCTAATCCCTCATCTTCCAACAACTCGTACTCGAGAGGTTGTTCGAAACCGTCTAAATTCACGTTAAAGGACGAGAAATTGAAGCTGGCTGCTTCGGGCTCGACCGTTAAAGTTGCTGACGCAAGGGTGTCCGATTCCGGGTTTTTCCAGGTTATGTCGACTTCTGAACCGAGGGGGAAACGCGTGGCATACCTCAATTGCTGGAGGCGTTCGTAGTGCTCCGTGCTGAAAGGGGCAGAATAGGCCACAGCATTCGTAACCGCATCTCTAATGTCTTGGCCATTTATGGATACGATTTCGGCGCCCAATTCGATGCCGGCAACTTCAGCCGGGCCAGCTGGTGTTAGAAAGTTGACGATGGTTCGGCCGTCATCTGTTTCACGAATGGCTAGGCCAAGACCCCCGGCCGTTGCTTCACGAAAATCCTCGATAACCTGAGAGCCGCTGATATGCCCATCTGGGATAGACCAGGAGAAGTCCCGTAAAGCTCGCCGATAGGCCAGGATGTCTTCAGATGAACCGGCTTCTTCAAATTGGGGTATAAATTCCTCTCGCAGGGCGTCCCAATCAATGCCTTTAAACTCCGTAAAGGCGTATTCCCTACTTAACTGATCGACCAAACCTTCAAAGGCTTCGGGATAGCTCAGGTCGGAATAGTCTACCAAAGCTATACTTTCTGGCTCGATGAGATTGATCACTGGATGGCTCGATCTATCAAAAGTAAAGGGATCCGTATCCAGATCGACAATGGTATAACCTTGTTTAACATTGACGATAGGATCATCTTCGGTAAACAGAAGTCCATCATCGCCGAATCCGGATGGAAAACCCTGATCCTCGTCAGGCGCATATATCAGAAATTTACCCCCCACAATTTCTCGCTCAGTATCGGCATCATCACTGACTAGTGTTGAAGCATACGCAGTGGACCACCCGCCACCGGATAGATCTCGCACTTCTAAAAAAGGATCGCCAAAAGTGTTGGTCCAGTATGCCACGGCAAAGACCTGAACACCGGGGTCTTCTTGGCCGTCATTATCGACATCTCTCAGAGTGCCTTGTGGTTCTATGGGCAAGGAGATACTGTATTCAAAGGGAGAAACGAAAAAATCGGAGGTAATTTGGCCCAAGGTTTGGGATTCTGGCGGCATCAGAAAAGATTCATCGCGATCGATGAATCCGGCCTGATCTTCTAATATGATTACCGGTTGGGCCACACCCATGGTGAAAAACGGGTTGGTATATGTAACGACACCCGTAATACTCACTGCCCCACCTTCATCGTTGGCAACCTCTACTTGAGGGAGTTCGTCAACTGGTGTTGGTACACTCAATTCTCCGGCCGAAGTATCATCGTCACTATCTGGCATCGGCGTGTTCGTTGGGATAGGCTCCTCGATTGGTTCGGGCGTATTTGTTGAATTCTCAACTGGTGCCTCTCCCACGGCTTCTATAGGTGGGGGGGTAGCCGTGGGTTCTTCTTCCTGGCAAGCAGCCATGATTACCACAACCAGCATAGCAACGATAAGTTGTTTTAAAGTTCTCATTCGATTCTCCAAATAGATGATGCAGGGATTCTATCTGAGGGCTCTTCCAGACACCTCGAAAAGTTGTTAGCATTCATCGAGGCTTAAGCTGGATCGATTATGAGTGTTGGAGGTTTCGTTGACTCAAGCAGTAACACCTGCGACAAGCAAACTTAATGCGGTAATCATGTCTGTCCGGCCGGTCTTTACAGCGACATCTATCTCAAGCAAATGAGAATAGATGGTTTCGAGTTGAGCCAGGGTAAAATTATGGCTCTGTTGGTACAGCTTGCCAGTCACATAATCATGAATTTTGAGCCGGCCTGCTATTTCAGGGGACCGGAAGCCTGCTTCGGCCAATTCTTTGACTTGAATGAGAAGACGGAACTGGCGAACGAACATAGAAAACAAGTAAATAGGATCTGTACCCTCGTCAAGCTTGCTATGCAACAAGCGAGCAGCAGAAGGACCGTGGCGGCTACCGAGTGCGTCGACAAGTTCAAAAATGCTAGCTTCGGCCACATATGGGCATAATAGCGACACGTCTTGTACTTCAATCGTCTCCTGGCCTTTATATAAAACGAGCTTCTCAATTTCATTGGCTAGTGAAGCCAAGTCATTGCCGACGTTAAGGGCCAGGAGATGGGCTGCCCGGGGGGCAATATTGCCCCCGGCTGCCTGCACTTTATTACGAATCCAAGCTTCTAACCGGCTGCCTTCCGGCCGGGCAAATAATCTGACATACCCCTTATCGCTTTCTCTGGCTAGTCTAATTACCGGATGGTTTTCTTTTAGAGGGTGTGATTCCATGAAAACAAGTCGCGTCGTCTCTGGAAGTTTGGGTAGATAAGTCACTAATTCTTCCAGATATGATGGTTGGTTACCCAATAACTCTTCAACGATCACCAAGCGTTTTTCGGCCAGAAAGGGTATCGAATCGCAAGCATGTTGAAGCTGGGAAAACGTCAAATTCTTCGCCAAAAAGCGATTGGTATTTAGTTCTAAAAGGGATGGATCGCCAAGTTTTTTCTGAAGTTCGGCCAGAGTTTCCCGCTTAGAATGCTCATCATCACCGTGGAAAACGTAAAACATGCGTTTATGGATTATTTACCCGATGGTCTCTATGCGATAAGCATGGACGTCCTGGTTCTTTGCCTGGCCGAGCAGGAATTGAAAAATTCGGGTAATGATATGGGGGGATACATGCCGTATGCTAGTAACTTGAAGGTCTCCGAGCTCTGGATCAACCGTATAGTTGGCTTGCAACGCCATACCTAACGGTTTAGAAGCGATCAAAGCGATAAAGACAGCCAGGATCGTTACCGGTAAGGCCGCTATCAGGATAGGAATGTTGTACCGGGGACTGTTTTGTCTTCTGCGTTCCAAAGAAAAAGTTGCTTGGGCAGCCAGAGCAGCCAGGGTTGCGGTTGTTAACAATACCGTGCCACAGTTGGGGTGAAGGGCTAATTCATTTTCGCCATTTTTCAATCGCTTATAGGCTTCCTCAACGGCTTGAGCCACGTCCTCCTCGGCGATCTCGCCAAAGATATTCAGATTAAAGCCTCTAGGAGTTGAGTTTCCCTGGGCGCTAAAGCCCTTATGATTGTTGCTAAGGATGTTTATTGTTGCATGCTCAAGAGCATGGTTTCGCCGCACCCGGCTCAGTAAATCATTCGACATAGATTACTCCAGACAAAATAAAATATTTGGATAGCTTTTTTTAATAACAATGCTCATTCACAGTAGATTCTACAAGAAGTTGAGCATTCCTGGTACTAGTGCAGATCGAAGGTAGGTAGTCCCAGGTCCGGCATCGGCCGTCCCGACAGAAAAGCTACCAGTGCCATTCGAGTTGCATCGATATCGTTCCACGGATATTCGGTCGTTCCAAAACACATCGATTGTTCGTGGCCTTTACCACAAATCAGGACTAGATCGTCGACTTCGGCCAGACCTAGGGCAAAGTATATGGCCCGGCCTCGATCGTGAATACGCCAGAATGTTTCTCCTTCCACCGCACCTCGGTGGCGACACCCTTCAGCCATCATCGACAGGATTTCGTCCAGTGATTCCGTTCGGGGATCCTCGGCTGTAAGAACCGTCAAGTCAGCCTGTATAGCCGAAACCTCGGCCATTAATAACCGTTTTTCGACATCCCTTTTTCCAGCGCTACCGAAAACTGTAATAATTCGACCGCTGGCCATTCGCCGGGCAGCCTTGACGGCTTGTTGCAGTGCATTTGGTGTATGGGCGAAATCGACCACGACCTGGAATGGTTGTCCTTGATCGATCGATTGCATTCGGCCAATCAGGTTTGTCACAGACTCCAACCCCTCTTTTATTGCTTCACCTTCGATGCCTACAGCATGCGCCGCCGCCGCTGCCGCCAGCATATTGTAGACATTGAACTCGCCGACCAGATTCGCAGAAATCAAAATAGAGTCGCCTACTGCCCCTCGATTGCGAGAAGGCGGTAAATGAAGGTTGAAACGAGTATTGTCCGGACCATAGACGATGTCTGAGGCTGTGACATCGGCTTGTTCTTTAAGGCTGTATTCGATTCGCTGAGAAACCGGTATATTTACCAATCGCCGGTAACTAATGTCATCTTTGTTTAACACGGCAGCCTTATTAAGGTTTTCCAAGAGTTTTGCTTTGGCAGTCAAATAGTGCTCGTAGTCGCCGTGATAGTCTAAATGTTCATGGGTGATATTGGTAACCACGGCTAAATCAAAATCGATAGCACCNNAGACCTTTGTCTACCATGCGTCGCAAGTATCCTTGAATCACCGGTGCTTCCGGAGTGGTGACGTGAAAGGCAAGGTGTTCTTCCTCGTCGCCGATGACGGCTTTTATAGTGCTCAGCATACCTGCCTTAATGCCGGCCGATTTTAAAACCTGATTAATGAGGTTTACAGTTGTTGATTTACCGTCCGTCCCAGTTACGCCAATCATGACCAGTTGTTTACTTGGGAAGCCATACCAGGCAGCCGAGAGCCACGCTTCGGCCACGGCCGTGTCTTCTGCTTGTAAATAGGGAACCTGCCCAAGATCTATCTCTAAATCCTTGACTTCGTATTGACCCAATATGAGACTGGCTCCCTTGTTAATCGCCTGACCGATGAATGCATGACCATCAGTGCCTGTCCGAACCCGAGCCACAAAACAGACACCAGGCCTGACATAATCAGTATGTTCGACGATGGCCGAAATTTCGACGTCAGGGCCATGATAAATTGGCGGCGAAGGGTACGAAGTGCCTTCGACGGCCGTTGCCCAGTCTTGCAGCAATTTTCGAATCGAACGGACAGAGTAATTTTCCATCGATTCTCTATTTGCTGTCCTTGTTTGCTTGGTAAGAGCGCATATGGATTCGACTTGGTTGCTTTAGTATTCCGCGGATTCCACCACTCGAAAGTGGCATTACACGCCCCTTAACGAACCAAGGGAATTCGATGCCGACGGGATCGCCGCCTGCTAAAGATGGCATTGGCATTAATCGGGCTATTAACGGTTTGTCCAGCCGGACAGACAAGCCAGCGACATCCAATAGGACACCGGCTAAAGTATCTTGCTCGATGTCGCCAGGCAGCGGTATGACATCTAGGCCGGCCCCACAAACCGCAGCATAGCTCAAGAGATCACTCAAGGAAAGGTGCCCCTCTCCGGCCCAACTAGCCAC
>DOXE01000511.1 GCA_003519205.1 Chloroflexota bacterium | reverse complement strand
TCCGGTACTGCGCAGGCTGTCCTTGATTATGCGCCACCTGGCGCGCGTCTCTGTTTCTCCTGCGGCTGGCATATCACGCGCGATGGCCAGGATGTCTACTCACCTGGTTTCCTGGCGCAGGTCAAGATCTCAACCTGGCTTGGCCGGTTGCTGCGCATGGTAGACATCGACGACCAGGTGGAGGCGTGTCGGCGAGTGTTTGAAAGCGATACTTTATGGACGGTCGTGCGCGCGGGCGACCTGGAAGAGGGCGAAAGTCAGGGCCTACCGGTGTGGAGCAAACATGTGGGCGATCCCATCCTAGCCAGTAAATTGACGCGCCGCATTGACTTCGCGCTATTCATGGTGGCGGCTCTGGAAAATGGGGAACTTGTCCAAGAAGCGCCGGCGATCGTTGGCTGCCAGACACCTTCGGCGCTGGAGCATGCGAGTAAGGAAGTGTGAGTATGAAAGCGGTTATTTGGACAAAATACGGACCACCAGATGTGCTTGAACTGCGCGAGGTGGAAAAACCCCTTCCCAAGGATAATGAACTGCTGATCAAGATCTTGGCGACAACAGTAACGGCCGGAGATTGCGAGATGAGGCGCATGGATTTTCCTTTCTTTCTCAGCCTTCCTATGCGCCTATGGCTGGGATTCTTGAATCCTAAAGAAGGCTCCATCATGGGGACGGAGCTGGCCGGGGTGGTTGAGGCGGTTGGCGAGGATGTAAAGCGTTTTAAGGTGGGCGACAAGGTATTTGGCGCGNNACGGATGGGGGCGTGGCGATCCTGCCGGTTAATATGAGCTATGAGGAAGCGGCGACGGTGCCCTTTGGCGGGCGGGACGCACTGCATTTCCTGCGCTTGGGCCATATCCAACCCGGACAGAAGATGTTGATCAATGGCGCAGGGGGAAGTATCGGCACTTTCGCGGTGCAGTTGGCCAAGATCATGGGGGCCGAAGTGACGGCCGTGGACAGCACGGCGAAATTGGACATGCTGAAATCAATTGGGGCAGATCACGTTGTTGATTATACAAAGGAGGATTTCAACAAAAACGGGGTTGTCTACGATGTGATTTTCGACGTCGTAGGTACGGTGTCGCTGGCCGATAGCGCCGATTCTTTAACGCCGGACGGGGCTTATCTTCTAGCCAATCCTCTGCGGGGTCAGATCCTCCGCGGACCCTGGCACAGGTGGCGGAGCAGCCATAGGGTTGTGATGCAAACGGCGAGCGGCACGGTCGAAGATCTGGTTTATCTGCGAGACTTGATCGAGGCGGGTAAGCTGCAGACGGTGATTGATCGCCGCTATCCCCTGGAAGAGATTGTTGAGGCGCACCGCTACGTAGAAACGGGAGCGAAGATAGGCAACGTGGTGATCACAATCGCGCATGATGACATTGACAATAAAGGATTTGAGGCATGACGTCGGGGAACGGCAGCGAGGCATTTAGCCCAAGCTGGATCGATCGTTTTAACAACTGGGTGGAGCGCCTGCGAATACGGCCGTGGCTCTTCTATGTCGTTTTGGGCATCGGATTGATACTGGTGCAGATGCTGTTCCTCTGGCTGGACAGCGGCTCTTTTGCCAATGAACTGCTGCCGGTTGTCGTCTTCAACGGGCTGGCGGTTCCCTATCTCCTGGCCATGATCCGGCTGCTTGATAAGCAGGCTTTGCAGGCATTAAAGGGCATGAGACCCATGCTTAATATGTCAGACGAGGAATTTGACGCATACAAGATCAGAATTGCCGATATGCCCTTTCTCGCGCCGCTGCTGGCCGGCCTGGCGATGACGGTATTCGCGATCCTGTTTCCCCTGGTTGCGAGTGAACCGGAGCGCTATACAGCGCTTGGACAGCTGTCCGTTTTCACCATCGTTTACCACATCATCGATAAAAGCTCCGCGTTTTTATTTGGAGTCGTTATCTATCACACGATCAGGCAGCTGCGTCTCGTTTATGCAATTAACTCAAACCATATTCGTATCAATATCTTCCAGCTGCGGCCTGTGCAGGCTTTTTCGCGGTTGACTGGGGCAACGGCTTTAGGCCTGGTGATTTTCTTTTATGGCTGGATACTTATTAACCCGGAACTGCTGGCGGATCCGGCGATCCTGGGCGTGTCTTTGCTATTCACCGCCCTGGCTGTGCTGGTCTTTGTCTGGCCATTGTGGGGTGTGCACAGATTGATGGTCACAGAAAAGGAACGAGCACTGCATGAAATTGAGCTGCAATTCGAGGATGTCTTTGCCGCGTTCAACCTGCACCTTGAAGAGAATGATTATGCCGGGGCGCAAGAGCTGAATGGCACGATTATGAGCCTGGAGATCAAGCACAATAAGGTCAGCGCAGTGCCAACGTGGCCCTGGCGGTCGGAAACGGCGCGGGTTGTGCTTACGGCCGTCGCCTTGCCGATTCTGCTGATGATCGTGCAGTTCATCGTGCAACAGGCACTCGGGCGTTGAAGCATTATAATCACCAGGGCAAGCACAGGTCTCCATTATTACATTACCTTTGACTTGTAGCGTACGGCAAAACTAAATCAGAAGAAAACCCCCGAGCAAAATTCATTTATATGCCCATAGATTATCTATGACCCCCATCTGGTAGCACTACAAATGAGTAAGGAAGGCTCTTTTTGACACAATGATGGCTAATTGTAGAATCCGTAGAAATTGAAGATTTTGCATGAGGAAGCTGATTTGCAATAATCTTGCAGATCAACCCTCACGGTTCTTGTAAAAACCGCTCTACCTTAA
>DOXE01000444.1 GCA_003519205.1 Chloroflexota bacterium | reverse complement strand
GAGCCAGGTCGAGCATGGTTCGCTGGCTGCGTCGACGGGGATGTCGCTGGGCGACCGCTTCGCGAACGGGGATCGGGGATCGGAAATGATATGGACCGATCGCCAGTCCCTAATCCCTGATCCCAAAGGAGAAGTCTATGTGTCTTGGAGTTCCAGGAAAGATCGTCGAGATTTATGAAGCCAACGGCTTGAAGATGGGCAAAATCGACTTCGGTGGAGTAAGTCGTGAAGCCTGCCTGGAGTATGTGCCGGATGCGCAAATCGGTGAATACGCCGTCATTCATGTTGGTTTTGCCATCAGCCAGCTCAGCGAGGAAGAAGCCCAAGAGACGTTAGCCTTGTTAAGGGAGATTGCTAACGTAGAAGAGGAACTCGGCATCGAAGAAGCCGGAATTGAAGACACATGAAGTACGTTGACGAGTTTCGAGATGCCGGCCTGGTGAAAAGCACCCTGGACGAGCTCCGGGGAACAGTGACCCGGCCGTGGGTGATCATGGAGATCTGCGGCGGGCAGACTCATGCCATCATGCGTTACGGCCTGGACCAGCTTCTGCCGCCGGAGATCGAGCTGGTGCACGGGCCTGGCTGCCCGGTTTGCGTGACACCTTTGGAATTGATCGATAAGGCACTGGCTATTGCCACCAGGCCAGATGTTATCATTACTTCCTACGGCGATATGTTGCGCGTGCCGGGTTCGGAACAAGACCTCTTTTCGGTCAAGGCAGCCGGGGCTGACGTGAGAGTCGTCTACTCTCCCCTGGATGCGATCAAAATAGCCCAGAAAAACCCGCATAAACAGGTCGTCTTCTTCGCCATCGGCTTTGAAACAACGGCACCGGCCAACGCCATGAGCGTACTCCAGGCCCAATCATTGGGCTTAGATAATTACAGCGTACTTGTGTCCCACGTTTGCGTGCCGCCCGCCATGCACGCTATCCTGAGTTCGCCCGCTAATAGGGTACAAGGTTTTCTAGCGGCTGGGCACGTTTGCGCGGTAATGGGCTATTGGGAGTATCCACCCATCGCCGAAGAATACCAGGTACCCATCATGGTCACAGGTTTTGAGCCGGTGGACATCTTGAAGGGCATCCTGATGACGGCCCAGCAATTAGAAGCCGGAAAAGCCGAAGCCGGTAACGCCTATCCAAGAGCGGTAACTTTCGAAGGTAACAGGCCGGCCCAGGCGGTAATTAACCGGGTGCTCGAGTCTTGTGACCGCAAGTGGCGCGGCATTGGTTTGATCCCTCAAAGTGGCTGGTGTCTCCGGCCCGAATTTATCGAATTCAATGCCGAACATCGATTTCAGGTCGAGGGGATCCAATCCGAGGAATCGCCACTATGTATTTCGGGTCTGATCCTCCAGGGACTTAAAAAACCAGATGAATGCCCTGCCTTCGGCCGGGAATGCACGCCGGAACGGCCACTTGGAGCGACGATGGTCTCAAACGAAGGGGCCTGCGCGGCTTATTATCGTTACCGGCGCGAATATGCTTGACCATTTCGGCCTACTGGCGCCTTTCTACGAAAAGGTGATCCCCCCACCCGACGTCAGCCGCTTGCGTCATTTACTGAAATTACCGACGGCCGGGCGGTTGTTGGATGCTGGCGGTGGCACAGGGCGGGTTGCGTCCCAGTTACAAACCCTGGTAGGGGAATTGGTTCTGACCGATGTTTCGGCCGGGATGCTGCGGCAGGCCCGGCAAAAAGCAGAGATCGAGATCTCCCAGGCCCATGCCGAGAGGTTACCCTTTCCTGATGATAGTTTCGATCGGGTCCTGGTTGTCGATGCTCTGCACCACTTCTGCAATCAGGAGTTGGCCATTGCCGACTTGTTGCGAGTCTTGAAGCCCGGGGGTCGCCTGGTCATCGAGGAGCCCGATCTGAATCGTTTTAGTGTCAAAATGATTGCCATGGCTGAAAAAATCGCTCTAATGCGCAGTCATTTTTATTATCCGGCCGAAATTAGCGCCATCGTCGCCAATCATGGTCATAAAGCCCGGATCGAAAGCGATGATCAGGTTTCTGTTTGGGTGGTGGTAGATAAATGAGTGAATCGATTTTATTTGACGGCCCGGTCTGTCCGGTGCCCATTCGAGATCGAGGCCAGGTCATCATGGGCCATGGCAGTGGTGGTAAATTATCACACGACCTGATTACAGGCCTATTTTTACCGCCCTTCGACAATCCGGTCTTGCGGGCTGGCAATGATGCTGGCGTCGTCGATGCGACTCCAAATACTCGTTTGGCCATTAGCACCGACTCCCACGTCGTCTGGCCCCTGTTTTTTCCTGGCGGCGACATCGGTCGGCTGGCCGTCTGCGGCACCGTCAACGACGTGGCTATGATGGGAGCCATGCCCCTATACCTCACGGCCGGATTTATCCTCGAAGAAGGCCTGGAGCTAGGTTTGTTGGAACAGGTGGTGACTTCCATGCGGTTGGCGGCCGCTGAAGCCGGGGTGCAGATCATCGCCGGAGACACCAAGGTAGTCGAACGGGGCAAGGCTGATGGCCTGTACATCAATACGGCTGGTGTCGGCCAGCTTTTTGCTGGCCTGAACATCAGCGGTCACCAAGCCAAACCGGGAGATACAGTAATACTTTCCGGCCCCATTGGCGATCACGGCATCGCCGTCCTGGCAGCTCGCGGTGAACTGGGCTTCGAAGCCGACGTGCTCAGTGACATCGCTCCCTTGAATCATCTGGTTGCCACCATGTTGGAGACGAGCAACCAGATCCACGTCCTGCGGGACCCCACCCGGGGCGGCATCGCCAGCACCTTGAATGAGATCGCCCGCCAATCCCAAGTATCTATCCTCCTTGAGGAAACAACCATTCCTGTACGCCCGGCCGTGCAAGCCGCCTGCGAGATGTTGGGCTTTGATCCCCTCTATATCGCCAACGAAGGAAAGTTGTTGGCTATCGTCGGCCGCGACGATGCCGGAAAAGTGTTGGAAGCCATGCGCGCCACCCGTTACGGGGAAGAAGCGGTGATCGTCGGCCAGGTGCAGGATGAGCCGGCCGGGCGCGTTTTGCTTAAAACGGCCATTGGGACCACGCGTATCGTCGACATGCTGGCGGGGGAATTGCTGCCGCGAATATGTTAGCGTTAAGCGTGAAACGTAACAATCATTACGCTTCACGTTCTTCATGACATTCATCACCCCCAATATATGACGCCTGTCCCTACTAGAGGCTACCCTGATAGTCTATTATAAGGCAAACCTTATAACTCGTTCACAAGGTAGCCTTTTTAGTGATAGAAAGCGCCAGCAGCGAAAGCGTCGAGATGTATTTGAAAACCGTGGCCGAATTGGGTGGCGAGCATGGCCCGGTGCCCATCGGCCGGGTCGCCGAACGTATGGGCGTCTCACCTGTTTCAGCCAACGAGATGATGAAACGGCTGGGGGAACAGCGATTGATCCAACACCAAATGTATAAAGGTGTTTCCCTCACCGGCGATGGCCGGCGGTTGGCCAACAGCGTTATTCGCCGCCAAAGGTTATGGGAATGCTTCCTGGTTGATCACCTCAAGTTGGATTGGGCGAGGGTGCATGATTTGGCCTGCGATCTGGAACACGCCACTGCCACTGAAGTGACTGAAGCATTGGCCCAATATTTGGGCAACCCTAGCCGTTGCCCCCATGGCAATCCGATACCAGACCGCGACGGCGAAGTCGGTCAGGAAAATGACCTGACCCTGTCCAGATTGAAAGTGGGCCAGTCGGGCCGAATCCGGGCTATTGTGCCCGAAAGCAGCGATTTGTTAGCTTATCTGGCGGAGCGTGGTTTGATTCCAGGCCAGTCGTTGACGGTCCTCGAAGCGGCCCCACTAAAAGGTCCCCTAACCTTACGAGTTGGCGATAGCCAGGAGGAGCCACAGGTTGCTTTGGGACTGGCCCTGGCAGAGCTGGTACAGATAGATCGGGTTGAAGGAAAAAGCGATTGAAGGAGATAGAAAAGTGACCTTGCTACACCAGCGATTTTGTAAGCCAGAGGTCGAGATGAAAAGGTCCCACATCATAGATATGACAAAACCAATGCCTTTGAGTCATTTGAAACCAGGCCAGCGGGCCACTATCCTTCGTGTTGGCGGTCATCGACCGGTTCGCCGCCGCTTCCTGGAGATGGGACTTGTCCGAGGTGAGACCATCTTTGTGAAGCGGGTTGCTCCCCTGGGCGACCCGGTCGAATACGTAGTGAAGGGTTACAATCTCTCTCTGCGCCGGGCCGATGCCGGTAGGATCCTGGTCCAGCCTATACATGAGGAACGGAGTGGCTGATCTCACTATCGCCCTGGCTGGTAATCCTAATGCCGGGAAGAGCACGATTTTCAACGCCCTAACCGGGTTGCGACAGCATACCGGTAATTGGCCGGGGAAAACTGTTGAGTTAAAGGCCGGCACCCGCACCATCGACGGCGTATCTATCCAATTTGTGGATCTACCCGGTACTTATAGCCTGGCAGCTTACTCTCCGGACGAGATCGTGGCCAGAGACTTCATCGTCAAAGAGCATCCGAACGCCGTTATTTGCGTGATGGATTCCACAAACCTGGAGCGAAATCTCTACCTTGGGGTCCAACTGCTGGAGATGGGCGTGCCCATGGTCATTGCTCTTAATATGGTTGACCAAGCCCTAGCCCGGGGTATTGAAGTGGACTTCGGGCAACTTTCTCGATTGTTGGGTAACGCTCCGGTCGTCCCAACTTCAGCCAGTCGCGGCGAGGGTATCGATCGGCTTTTGAAAGTGACGATACAGACCATTAAAGATGTTAAAGAAGCCGGAAATGGACCGGCTTACAATTGTCATTGTGAAAAACCGGCTNNCGGCGGCTATTGGTCAGTTAAGCAGTTCGGCCGAGGCCCAACAACTACCGTTGAACGGCACCTGTTCGCGTTGGCTGGCGCTAAAGCTACTCGAGGGGGAAGATGACGTGGTCGAAGAGGTGTCGGCGATGCCTGGTGGCCTGACCGTGATCGACAAAGCCCATAGCGAGATAAAGCGCCTCGAATCGATCTACGGTGATGATGTCGACATCATCACCGCGGATCACCGTTACGGTACCGTCAGCGGAATCAGCCGCCAGGTCTGCCGCCAGGCAACGCCGGATCACAAGACTTTAACTGAGCGGATCGATCGTTTAACCACCCACCGGCTGATTGGTTTGCCGATCTTTATGCTGATCATGTACCTGGTCTTCCGCATCGTCATCGACGTCTCGACCCCATATCTGGATTGGGTGGACAGCCTGATTAACGGGCCTGTTGCCAGTGGTCTTTCTTCGATCTTGATGGCTTTGGGCGCCTCCGAATGGCTCCACTCGTTGGTGATAGACGGCATCGTAGCTGGCGTTGGCGGAATTTTGACCTTTGTGCCTGGATTGATCGCTCTGTTCTTGTTTCTAGCCATATTGGAAGATTCGGGTTACATGGCCCGGGCTGCTTTCGTCATGGATCGCTTCATGCGTTATATCGGGTTGCATGGCAAGTCGGTCATCCCCTTAATGTTAGGATTTGGTTGTGCGGTTCCGGCCGTTTATGCTACCCGAACCATTGCCAACCACCGAAACAGATTATTAACCGCCTTGTTGATTCCTTTCATGTCGTGTTCGGCTCGTTTACCCGTTTACGTCGTCTTTGCCCTGGCCTTTTTTGGAACTCGAGCGAGCACCGTGATTTGGCTCTTATATGTGCTGGGTGTGGTTTTCGCCATACTCATAGGCTTCATCTTTTCACGCACTGTTCTGAAACCCGATGAGAATTCAGCTTTTGTGCTTGAATTACCTCCCTACCGCCGGCCGACGATGAAAAGCCTGGCCATTCATACCTGGGACAATACCCGCGAATTTATCAAAAATGCCGGGACGGTAATTTTGGCGATTTCTATCATCTTATGGTTCTTGCTGAATCTGCCCTGGGGCGTGACCACGCAGGAGGAGTCCTACTTTGGTCAAGTTAGTACAGCCATCACGCCTGCTTTAGAACCGGCCGGCTTTGGCAGCTACGAGACGTCAGGTGCCTTGATAACCGGCCTTATCGCCAAAGAATTGGTGGTTAGCACGTTATCCCAGGTATATACTGGAACAGAGGTCGAAGGGGTTACCCCCACGACAACTGAGGCGCCTTCACCATCTTTTAGCGACCAGGTGACAGGCATCGTGGTTGGATTCCTCCAGGCTACGGCCGATGCTGCTCGATCATTAATCAGCCTCATACCTGGCGTGAACCTACTGGACGAAGAGGGACCTGTCGAAGATACATCCTTGAGCCAGGCGTTGCAAACCCGTTTCTCGCCCTTATCAGCCTTTGCGTTCCTCATATTCGTCTTACTGTACATTCCCTGTATGGCTACCATCGGTGCTATCAAGGAGGAATTCGGCGGGCGATGGGCAGCATCGGCGGCCATTTATCAGACGGCTCTCGCCTGGCTGGCGGCCGTTCTAGTTTTTCAGGGTGGCAGGTTGCTTGGCTTTGGTTAGTTAGGGAGCGAAAAGAGATTAAACCGGCCTGATGGCCATCTTAGGCTAGCTTGCGAGATCATTTAATGCTAACAGAACTGCTACGAATTCTCGAACAGAATCAAGGCCAGCTAGACCTGGCAGAGCTCAGCCAACAATTGAATGCCCAGCCGAGTGCTGTAGCCGGTATGCTGGAAATGCTCATTCGGAAGGGCCGGATCGACGATATGAGGGCTAATTGCGGCAT
>DOXE01000477.1 GCA_003519205.1 Chloroflexota bacterium | reverse complement strand
ATCTTGGCCAAAATGGATGAATGTTTTCTGATTAGGGTCATATCGATCTAAGACGCCACCTTCAGTGCCAACCCACAACACACCTTGACTATCTTCGTACAAGGATAGGATATGATTTTGACTCAGGCTGTTAGGATCGGTCGGATCGTGTTTAAAAACGGTGAACTCGTAACCATCATAACGATTCAGTCCGTCCATGGTGCCAAACCACATAAATCCCTGGCTATCCTGTAGTATGCTGGTTATCGTGCTCTGGGATAAACCATCCTCTAAGCTTAGGTGGCTGAATTGAATGTTGAGATCCTTCCCGTGTTGAAAGGGATCCCATGATTGGTCAATTCGTTTTTGAAGAGGAGGGTCGAACGGGGGTGATGGGTTATCCTTTAGAAGGTCTCGGCAGGCGCTAAGACTGATAACTAAGATCAACAACAGAACCGATCCGAGCAACGGCCGGATGCCCCTAGATATTATTTTTAAAGGATTGGTTTTTTCAGTCATCACATAATAGCAGTCACTACGGATCCTTGCCTGCTCTATGGATAAAGAATAATCCAATTCATATTGTGCTGAAATACATCAAGAAATGTCAGTGATAAAAGGCAGTTCCCCCGACGAGGAATGTCACCACCGAAACCTGGTAACAGAATGGACCAATCTTTTAATAATCACTTTTGCACAATTGCTATATTGAGATAGTTCCAGCCTTTGCTTAAATTGCCAAATAGCTTTTTCGTGATCCCGATTACCTGGGCAACCTTTCTAGCTTTGGCCAATATAGGTAAAATAGGTGCCTGAAGATGGGCCAAAACTTTAAATGGTTCATTTTTAGCTCTAAGCGGATGGCGCCCAGTTTATGGGGACCTCCGTTGGACTGTCGTCCAGCTAGAGCCCATTATGTACTTGACAAACGCTCCAATTAGGTTTATTTTGATGAGAATTCCGATTAAACGTCCCAAAGAGATAGCCAAGATGCGAGATGCCGGCCGGTTGGTGGCCGAGTGCTTTGCCATTCTCGAAGAAAGTGTCAAACCTGGCGTCACGTTGGGTGAATTGGATGAGAGAGTTGAGCGGTATCTCAAGAAACGAGGAGCCAAGCCCCTCTACAAAGGTTATAAGGGTAGTTCGGCTGAACACCCGCCATTTCCGGGTGTCATTTGTGCTTCTGTCAACCACGAGATTTGTCACGGTATACCGGACGGTCGGGTCCTTAAGGATGGGGATATTATCGGCATCGACATCGGACTACGTTACCGGGGCTGGTGTGGAGATGCCTGCGTGACTTTTGCCATCGGCGAAATTGAACCTGAAGCTCGACACTTACTTGACATAACGAAAGAGTGTCTGCGTTTAGGCATTGAGGCTGCCCAACCGGATAATCATCTTAATCATATCGGGATCAATATAGAAGACTACGCCGATTCAATGGGGGTTAGCGTCGTGCGCGAGTGGGGAGGCCATGGGATCGGCCGGCAACTGCACGAGCCTCCTTCGGTTTCCCACATTCGCCAGTCAAATCCTGGTCCGGAGCTTCGGCCGGGGATGGTCTTCACTATTGAGCCGATGATCAATGCCGGTACCTATAAATGGATTTTGTTAGACGATGGGTGGACGGTAATCACGGCCGATGGTGCATTGTCAGCCCAATTCGAGCACACCGTTGCCGTTACCGAAAATGGACCTGAGATCTTAACCAAACCTTAGGTAGAGATGAACCTCGCCAATAGATGTTGCGTCATTACAATGTCAATACATTTTCCGCCTGTCACCATTCTTAAAGGGTATTCAGTGGGATTAAGGGGGGAATATCCGGACAGCTTCCCATATATCCTCAATGAGTAGATGTTCGCCGGTCACATAATTGTATAAGCCGGTTTCCAGGTATCGGCCGGGTAAGTCGCCAAAATCGTGGTATTGGATGAATATATCACCAGGCTGCCATTGTATGCCTTGGTAGCCCAGTCCATCGGCGACAGACGGAAGAGGATCATCGGTATACANNAGTAGACCTGATAGGCTGGCGTCCGAGAACTTTGAAGATTTGCATACACCTGGGTAAGGTTATCGGCCAGGTGGTCGCTGATTGACAATGGGTCCACATCTGGGGGCAAGATATACCAGCCAGGATCGCCTCCTGCGGGAATAACCCAACTCGTGCGGCAGTCGAAGTAAACGTGACGTAGCGTGTCCTGGCCCACCAACTGAGCGGCCGTCGACTCATCCAAAAACGCCACCGGATCGAGACATTGCCCAATCCATGAGCCGCTTTGAGCTTCGAAAACATCGTATATCAAAATGGAGTAACCCAGATGGTCGACTGGCTCCCTCCTGCGAAACCACTCGAAAAGATCGGGCTCGTTTATCGTCGGGCCCTGGATATGGTTGACGCTGATGGCATAGCGGCCGGGAGCAGGATTGGCTGGGGCGAAATTGATTGGATTGCCCGTCTCATCAAATAATGGTGGCTCTTCCAGTCCATAATAAGCCGGATCGCCTGCCCCAAAATAACTGATGTATAGAGGATCTGTATCGAGTTCTGCAGCGTAGCTGGCCAAAAGGTTCAGATCCTGCCCCCAATCGATATTTGAATCACCCAAATAACGAAAACCCTGGCCTGAGCCACCGACAAATTCGTTAAAATAGGCGAGGAAATGAGGGCTTTGTCGCACGCTTCCGGCGAGATAGATAAGGAGAAGGACAAGTAAGGGGAATAAACGGCCTCGTCGCCCTTGCCAGAATGGTGCAGTTTCAGCGATTAGCAACCAGACTAGCGGGACAATAGCCAGGATATGGCGGTAACCAATATTGAAGCGACTATAGGAGGCGGCGGCGAATAAAGCTAGGGCTGGAAACCAGAGGTAAAGCGTACGCCGCCATTGACGGTGCCAGGATAGGTAAATACAAGCAAGCAACAGTAATAAAAGGGTAATACCAGGTGTTTTGAACAAGAAGACAGCGCCGAAATAATGATACCAACCTTCAAGTGATCGTTTGCCAAGAAGATAGGCGATCTGGCCGGACTCCATATGCCTGGTTAGGTCGAGCACGCTGTTGAGATAGGTGGCTGCTGGAACCGGAAATGGAAAACCGGGTACACGGCCGAGTTCAAAGCCATAAATTATCCAAACCACCAAGCCTGTAACCGGCAGCGTACTCAGCCAGATGGCTCCAGGTTTCCACCATGGCATGTCCTTTTTTTGTGCATAAGACAATACCAGCGCACTTGGCAAGACAATGATCCCGGACAGCTTTGAGCCAATAGCCAGACCAAACGTGAGGGCAGCCACAAGCCAGCGCCAAAGGCTAGGACTTTCCCAGAAATACCACCAGGCGAGAAAGGCCAAAACGAAAGTGGTCGCAGCAACAGCATCCGTCGTGGCCAGTGTTGACGATGCCAGTAAGTTTGGTGAAAAAGCAAAGAGAACCATGGTTATTGCCTGGCCCAACATCCCGATTTTCAACTTTGACCACCAGGCGAGAAAAGCCCCAAACAATAGGCCAACAAGAATGATGGGCAGGCGGCCAATAAACATGGCCCGAGCGACAATGGTATTGCTTCGCCAAAGGAACTCTTGTACCAATTCGATTGGAGATAAATTGGGCCGGGAGAGAAGTTGTTTAACATCCGGCAATGTTGGCTCGATAGTCAAGAATGTACCGATGAGCCTGTGGCTCAATGGTAAGTGCTCTCCCTGAAGGACCAGTCGGCCGGTCTGCCTCAATACCTGCCCCCGCAGCAGGTGCATGCCCTCGTCTGCGGTAGGGGCTTGGGCCACCGCAGTTTGAATCGCTAAAAGAAAAAAAATCAACAAGCCCGCAATAGGGATTGATTTTTTAGGCAACCGGCGTCGCCAGTACTTGGCGACGCCAGATTCTTGGCGGATCATAGGCCTTGCGTCAAATAATATTATCAGCCCGTAATAGGCAAGGCATTTTGGATCAGCTTATGGTGACTGGTATTTCCTGGGAAAGAGTGACCCATGCTTCCTGGCCGCTCACGCAATTGGATACGTTATCGAAGCAGATTACCAGTCGCAAGGTATAAGTGCCGCTCTCTGGCAACTTGATTCGGTCTTCCCATTCAAGGCCTTGGGGTTTGATCGTCGCGTTGTTACCTCCCCAGCTTTGTTGGAACCAATCACCACGATCTGCTCCACCCTTTCTGGGTAATACACCGAGCGCATTATAGGGCACCTCACCCCCCGTGTTATTGACGATATTAAATTCGAACCAAACCGACTGGTTGACCCTATAGTCAGAACGGTCTTGGAGCGCAAAATTGGTAGCGGCCAAGCCCCTTGTATCCTGTGGCGGTGGTGTGGGAGGCGATGGCGTGTTGGTCGGGGGTGGAGGTGCGGATGTGTTTGTCGGCAGCACCACTGGAACTGGTGTATTGGTTGGAGTTGCCGGTGGCAAGGTATTGGTTGGAGCAGGNNGATCAGATGGTTCACTGGTTGGCGGCGGCGTAAACGTGGCTGGGACATTTAACGCCGGGGGTGGTAGCTTGGCAATTTGAGTGGCTGTAGGAGCCAGTTCCTGGGCAGTCGGAGCTAGAGTGGGTGCGGTATCCGATTGGGTTGACAACACATTCTGGAGCACCAGGACGAATACCACTGCCAGGAGTAATATCATCAATCCAGCCAGACCAATAACGACGAACTTCAGTGTACTGTTCATGATAGATATTCCTTCATATCAAAGCCGGGCCAGACTTTCCAAATGTCACCAAGCAACAACAATTCAACACTCACACTCGACTTGGACTTTGCGTTGCCTGTGTCGGGTACGATTACTTGATGCTGCCTGACGTCGATGCCAACTCGTTAGAAAGTCTC
>DOXE01000062.1 GCA_003519205.1 Chloroflexota bacterium | reverse complement strand
GGTGGAGAGATCCTGGACGAGTGGTCGTCTTTGGTTAATCCCCTTGAGCCGATTCCCGAATTCATAACTGACCTCACCGGCATTACCCAACGGATGGTGGAAGATGCACCAGAGATATATTCGATCCGGCCGAAGCTCAAACGGATGATTGGCGACCATGTTATCGTGGGCCATAATGTTGGTTTTGACCTGGGTTTCCTCAACTCGCACAACCTGGCCTTGGGAAATCACCGTGTGGACACGGTCACCCTGGCATCCATCCTTGTACCAGGCGTGGGGGGCTATAATTTAGCTGCTTTGTCCAGAAACCTTCGCCTATCGCCGGAAGGTGGTCAAAGAGCTCACCGGGCGTTGGAAGATGCCCGCCGGACGGTACAGCTCTTCTTCGAACTGAGACGGGTTGCGGAGGCATTGGATTTTGCCATCCTCGACGAAATCGTGCAATCCGGCAAAGAACTGGGTTGGCCTGAGACACTCTTCTTTGAGGAGGCCTTAGGTATAGTAGGCCGGGATGCTTTCGGCCGGTCTGGTCAATTGAAGCGGTTATTTAAGCCAGCCAAGCCTGACGGTCGTTCGCTCACGCCGGCCGACGAACCCGAGCCGATTGATGTAACGACGGTTGCCGGATTACTTAAACCCGGGGGCAATTTCAGCCGCAGTTTTCCCAACTATGAATACCGACCACAGCAGGTGGAAATGGTGGAAGCGGTCGCCGGAGCTTTCAACGAAGGCCAACATCTACTCGTGGAAGCCGGAACAGGAACGGGTAAAAGTATCGGTTACCTATTACCGGCCGCCTTCTGGGCCAGCCAGAACGATCGCCGGGTGGTGGTCTCCACTAATACTATCAACTTGCAGGATCAGCTATTGAATAAGGATCTGCCTGAACTGCAGCAAATATTACCATTCGAGCTAAAGGCTGCGGTATTGAAAGGCAGGCGTAATTATCTCTGTACCCGTCTGTTCCAACAGCTACGCCATAGTGGTCCAAGCAATGCCGATGAAATGNNGAGATTAGCCTTCGGACGCCTGGCGAGCGATTGGCCTGGGCTCGTATTAATGCCGAGAACGAGGCCTGTACAGCAGACCGTTGCGCTCAAGAAGGTTGTCCTCTGCACTACGCTCGTCGCCGGGCCGAACAATCCCACGTCTTAGTGGTTAACCATGCCTTGCTTCTGGCCGACGTGGCTTCCGAGAACCGCGTTTTGCCGGAATACGTGGATCTAATCGCCGATGAAGCCCACCATCTGGAATCGGCCGTGACCGGCGCCCTCAGTTTTCGTGCTGATAAACGATTCGTCGAGAGTTTGTTGGAAGAAGTAACGAAACCACGCGCTGGCTTGTTGGCTGACCTGCTCCGCCGGACGGCCGCTGTTTTACCATCAGAGTACAGCAGCATCATCGACAGCCGGGTAAACAGCGTGCGCGAATCCGGTAGCCGGGCCACAGACAGGTTGGACGAGTTTTTCATGACAGCTGGTTACTTTTTGAGTCAATTCGTAAGAGGCCAAGCCAAGTATCCTGAACAGGTTCGTTTTACACCGGCTATTCGGACTCAACCAAATTTTGACGACCTGATCATGAGTTGGGAAAACCTGAACCAGCATCTAAAGGTCATCGCCGAAGGACTTAATAAGTTGGCCAGTAACCTGGCGGACCTATCAGAAAGCTACGACATCGAGGAAAGTGAAGACTTATGGTTAGCCCTGGTTAGTTTGACCCGTAACCTGGAAGAAACACGGGGCAATATGGATGCCCTGATCGTCGATCCAGCTGACGAGATGATTTACTGGGCTGAAATTTATAGAGAACGGATCTCTTTTCACGCTGCCCCCCTGCAAGTTGGACCACTGGTCGAGGAACACATCTTTAATGCAAAAGAAACGGTAGTGCTTACGTCGGCGACTTTACGAACGACTGGGCCAGGANNCCCTTTGACTATCAGGCTTCGACGTTGGTCTACCTGCCAACCGACATGCCCGAACCAAACCAACCTGGTTATCAGCGGTATGTTGAGGGGGCCATCATGGAGGTCGCCACAGCCCTCGGCGGCCGGACCATGGCCTTGTTCACATCCTATAGCCAGTTACAGGCTACGGCCAAGGCCATCGAACCGGCACTAGCTAAGGCCGGTATAGCCATATTGGCCCAAACAGAAGGGACGTCAAGACAACAGTTGCTGCAGCAATTTAAGTCTGACGATGGTCACGACGACAGCCAGGCGGTGCTTTTGGGTACGCGCTCTTTTTGGGAGGGCGTCGACGTACCTGGAACCGCGCTCCAGGCGGTATTGATCGTTAAATTTCCCTTTGACGTACCTTCCGATCCTATTTTTTCGGCTCGTTCAGAGACCTTTGATAATCCTTTCTTCGAGTATTCGATCCCGGAGGCGGTTCTACGTTTTCGCCAGGGATTCGGCCGGCTCATCCGTCGTCAAGATGATCAGGGAGTGGTGGTCGTGCTGGACAAACGCATCTTGAGCAAAAGATATGGCCAGGCCTTTTTAGAGGCCTTGCCCGAATGCACTATCTTACGCCAGCGGATCGACCGGTTGGGAGAGCTGACGCTACGCTGGTTGAATCGGGATCGAGGCTAGCTAAAATTCACAAAAATAGCGAGTAAATCGCCCAAGCATGAACGAATAGCTTTCAGTTCATCAGCAAGCCGTAGCCTGATTAAAATGTCACCGGCCGCCTTGCTCTGCCCTCTGGATAATGTTATGCTTCACTCGATCTGGTCCTTCGAAGACGGAGGTAATCTAGATAATGAGGCTGTGCACCATTAATTTGTGACGATGAGTGTTCGCTGGCTAAAGATCGGTCACCGATTGAACTTGCCCACAATGGTGCGTTTTGGGTTCGCAATCGCCCTTATGGCGAATTTAGTGTTGGCTGGCTGCTCGTTGGCTTCTGAGGAGACGCCACAAGCCAAGGCAACAGCCACATCTCCCTATGCGGCCGAGATGATGGCGCAGGGTTTCGTAGAGTTGGTTGGGGATGACTTGGCTGCCCCGCTTATGCCATCCGAAGCATCTCAAGCCGATCTGGGGGCGGAGGTCTACTGGCAGATTTGCCTGGCCTGTCATGGCGATTGGGGCCAGGGCTTAACCGACGCGTGGCGGGAGGAGTGGGACGAGGACAGCAATTGTTGGCAATCCCGATGTCATGCTCCCAATCATCCACCTCAAGGCTTCCAATTACCCAAGACTGTCCCGGCCGTGCTTGGACCTGAGTCGCTGAATCGCTTTGATACCGCCACAGAACTTCAACAAAATATCTTCAATACCATGCCCTGGTGGAACCCAGGTTCATTATCCGATGAGCAATCCTGGCGACTTTCGGCTTACCTGATGCATGTTCGGGGAGAGTTGGGCGACCAGGTGACACTTGATGCTGGCAATGGGGCCGTCTATAGATTGCATATCTCAAACACCCCAGCTCCAAATCCACGTCCTGGCATATTCCTTTTGGCCCTCTCGTTGGCGGTCGTGGTCTTAGCCCTGGTTCATTGGAGTCGGATACCTTGAGGGTCCACGAGCGTTCGACTCACACTGAAGGCGGGGAGGTTAGGCGGACTCTAACCAAACGTCCGAGTTTCTACCACCATCTCCACCCACCGCGCGTGCCACTTCGGGAGGCACGCTTCCGATACACATTTGGTTTGGGCGGCATTTCCTTGCTGATGNNAAGAAGCTAACAAGTCGCTTCATCAGATTACATTGTTAGTTCCTTACGGTTCGGTGATACGCGGGCTACACTATTGGGCAGCCCAGTTGCTGGTGGTAACCAGCCTGTTGCACTTGATGCGGGTGGCGTTCACCGGGGGGTATAAGGGCGGCCGGCGCTTCAACTGGCTGCTGGGCCTCAGCCTGATGGTTACGGTCCTCTTTTTTGATTTTACCGGTTATGCTTTACGCTGGGATGAAGATATCGCCTGGGCATTAAAAGTTGGCACGAATCTCCTGCGGACGATCCCGTACGCGGGTGAGGGCTTGTATGCCCTGGTTGTCGGTGGAGACGAAATCGGTCGGCCGACAGTAGTGCGCATATTTGGCTGGCATGTCTATGGTCTGGTCTTGGTGGCCGCCATTTTCACAGGTTGGCATCTGTTCCGAGTGCGTCGGGATGGTGGTATCTCGCGCGCAGACAAAAAGGGACCGACCATCTCCCGAAATGAACTTGTCAGGCGGGAAGCTCTGGCTGCACTTATGACCTCGATAGGCTTGTTGTTACTGACAGTGTTCTTCCCTCCCTCTTTGGCGCCGCCAGCGGATTTCGACGGTTTGCCAGCTGAAGCTACGGCGCCCTGGTTCTTCTTGTGGATCCAAGAATTGCTGCGGCTTGGCCCGCCATTGTGGATGGGAGTGATTATCCCATTAGTCCTTTTGGTCGGTTTGTTCCTGGTTCCCTACGCTTTGGATCGTTCGGCAGAGGGTGAGGGATTATGGTTTAATCGGCCCGGCCGGCTGGCCCAGATCGTGGTTTTTCTGATCGTCGCCATCATAGTGGCTCTTACCTTGGTTGGGGTTTTACGCTAGGCAGATNNTCAAGTTGGGCCTGGCGACGGCCGGGTTGTTGTTGCTAAATGGCCTGCGCCGATTTTTAGGTTATCAGGAACCACGGTCTCGCCCGGTACGGGTGGTACTGGAGAAACCAGAGTACTATGCACCAGGTAGTATTATTTCGGTGCCCGAGATGGGCTGCTGGTTGGTGCGGGACGCGTCCGGATTCTATGCCATTAGTCGAGTGTGCCCGCACCTTGGTTGCCAGGTTAGGATGGAGGGGACAACATTCACCTGTCCATGTCATGGGAGCAAGTTCTCGATGGATGGTGGTGTTGTTAATGGTCCGGCTAATCAGCCGCTGCAGCAGGTACAGGTCGGTCAATCAAGTGACGGTCGGCTGGTGGTCGACGCCAGCGTGACTGTGGCGGCTGGAACCCGGCTTCGGCTATAGCGAATTTGTTGGCGACGAAATTATCAACCGTCGCCGAGCTTTTCTTCTTTTATCAATCTGCCTCCGAACTGTTGGACAGTGGTATTCGGTAGGCCAACCGTATGATCCCCATTGTGCAAATTTAGCTCCCTCTTGTTATTGTGATCAAAATGCAATAGGTAAACGGCGGAGATGTTTCCACTCTATTGACTCCAGCCGACTGGAAAACTTGAAAACAACAAATGGTCCAACAGCGCATGCTCATCACTTTTCCATTCGTGGCTATCGTCATGCTGGCCTGTGCTTTGTTGACGGCCACGCCAGAGCCAATGACCGATGTTGGTCAGGAGATGAATACCCAAGAAGCGACTGTCCAGGCCGAGCCAACGCTGGAGATATCCCCACCGTCGACCGGGACTAAAGCCAATACGCCAACCAATGGTCCTCCCACGTCGCCAAGCCTGACGCCGGTTCAGACACCGGCCCAGGAACAGAAAGGAGTGGTTGTGGGGACGGTCCAGCCCATCACGGAGTCATCACCGGAACCGTCGCCAACAAACACTCCTTCCCCTCTTCCCCAGGTCCCAGCCTCCTCAACGCCTGGCCCTCTACCCTCCGGCACGGCCGGGGCGGAAGGGTCGATCATCAACACCTTCCGCGCCGACGTTGAGGAGGCCGACCCTGGCGACACGATCTCGTTAGAGTGGTCCACTTCCTAAGCCGTCACCGTAACATTGTGGCACCTGGCCCCAACAGGCCAGTTTAGTCGCTTTTGGGAGGTGGGGACTTTCGGTTCCTTTGACTACGAGATCAACAACGATGAGCGAAACCGGACAACCTTCGCCTTGTCGGCCGCGGACAGCTCGGGTAAGTCGGAGTTAGCTACTGTAGCCGTCATCCTGCGCTGTCCTGACGAATGGTTTTTTACCAACCCATCAGATATCAGCCCGGCAAGGGCAGCCCTAAAATCAGATGGTGCCGAACAATCATTCGAACATGGGTTCATGATCTGGATAGCCAGGGAGGATCGCATTTATGTCCTGTTTGACGACGGCAATTCACCCAATTGGAACGCCTACATTGACGAGTGGGATCCGGGTACACCTGAAAACGATCCCACACTTAAACCACCACCAGGCATGGTGCAACCGGTACGGGGCTTCGGCTTGATCTGGCGAGAGCAGCCAATGGTGCGGGAACGTCTTGGCTGGGCTAATGGTGGTGAAGTGGCCTTCGAAACGGCTCTTCAAAGAACTTCCTATGCCAAATACAACGAAACCTACATCGAGGCTGCAGACGGCAATATCTGGCATCTTAAGGCCGAAAGAAGCGGCTGGGATAGAATAACAGGTTGACATAATTTGTGTTCTATGAATCCCTCAGCACACTACAACCAGCCTTTTGAACTGTATTGCTCCCCGGGGACGACAGTTCATTTTCGATGATCGCCAGAGCCTTCCTCCGGCCGGAGCTTTGTGCAACATTTCTTTTGTTCGCCCGCCTTCGAACCTTTCCGTAACTTCATTTCACCAAATGGGTTATAATCCCAGGTGCGGGCGGTCGAAAACGGGCCGCTTTTTTTCTGGAGGCAAAACGGATATGAATCGACGCGTGGTGGTCACGGGATTAGGCACCTTTAATCCATTAGGTAACGATCCAGATACGACATGGGAGATGATCACCGCCGGCCGGAGTGGGATAGGTCCGATCACTCAATTTGATGCCAGTGAATTGAAGACCCGCTTCGGAGGCGAGGTAAAAGAGTTCGATCCCTTTGGCTTGTTTGGACGAAAAGACGCCCGGCGCATGGACCGGGTTACCCAATTGGGGTTGGCCGCCGCTGACCAGGCTCTTGAAGATGCTGGTCTGCAATTAAATGAAGGAATCCGCGACGTCACCGGTGTGGTATTAGGCTGTGGCCTGGGCAATATCGGATCCACCATCGACGGGGTGAACACTTTCAATGAACATGGTCCCAAAAAGGTCAGCCCATTTTTTATCCCCATGATGCTAGCCGATGCGCCGGCGGCCACCATATCGATCAAACACAACCTACGTGGACCAAATATGGCCATTGCTACCGCTTGTGCGGCCGGAAACAACGCTTTGGGCGAAGCCGCCAAGATGATCCAACGGGGAGCAGCGGATATAGTGTTGGCTGGTGGGGCGGAAGCGCCCTTGTTTCCGGCTGTCATCGCCGGTTTTAACGCTACCGGCGCCCTTTCTACCTTAAACGAACGACCAGAACAAGCATCACGTCCATTCGATGCCCACCGAGATGGTTTTGTGACCAGTGAAGGGGCGGCCGTGCTCGTCCTGGAGGAACTGGACCGCGCACTCAACCGGGACGCCCGG
>DOXE01000260.1 GCA_003519205.1 Chloroflexota bacterium | reverse complement strand
TTACGCTTACTTCTTCGGGGTGAAGAATCCGATCGTCCACGTGATGGGCTATTTTGTGGCCATCTTGCGTGAGCGGATTGCCAGTTTTGAATCACAAGACAGCAGCTTGCTGGACGAGGACATAAATATCGACAGCGAGCTACTGGGCGGAGTTTCGATCAACGACTTACGCAAGAACCTGAACGAGATCAACGATTTTATGGAGTATGAATGCGCCTCGGCCGAGGCACGATACGGGATCGAATTCGACGCCTCGTTGATTACGGGCATCGATCCACCGGCCGAGGTAGAGTCGGCCCTGGCAGCCATCAACACAGCCCACAACGAAGTTTCCTCAGATATCAGCCTGGCCAAGGCCCGGGCCGATCAAACTATCGTACAGTCCAAGCGGGCCGTGGAGATCGAAACACTCCGGGCCGAAGCCGAGGTGGAACCGCTGATAATGCTGGCAGAACAATTGCGGGAACTGAAAGAAAGCGGGCCAGATGTGTTGGGTGCTTATTTACGAAACGTACGCCTAGATTTGTTCAAGAAGGCCGGGCATATTTACCTGGAGGCACCAGAATGAGCAGTGTGATCATTACGCTTGTTACCGCTTTTGTGACCTTTATCGTGTTTTTGATTGGCGAGCCCATCGTCCGTTGGTTGATGCGCGTCTTTGGCTTTTATGCCATTGTGGAAGAGGGAACCTGTCACGTCTACGTGCTGTTTGGTAAGGTGGTTAGCGTTTTAAATGAACCAGGCTTGCAGTTGTTGTGGTTGAAAATGGGCCCACAAGCCTTCGTGATCAACTGGCTGGGCAAACGCTACGTCCTGGACATGCGCTTGGACCAACAATACCTGCGTAGCCTGCCGGTTAACTCTGAGGAAGGCGCGCCGATGGGTATCGGTGTCTGGTATGAAATGCATATTAGCGATCCGGTTGCCTACCTGTTCAAGAATACCGATCCACAAGGTTCCTTGTCGGCCAACGTCAGTAGCGCCACCGTTCGCACGTTGAGTAATATGCCGCTGGAAGATATGCTCACCACCCGGCACATCATGAGTCGAGCGGTTCGGGCTGAGGTATCGCCTAAATCGGAGGCCTGGGGCTACAAGCTGGGCTCCGTGTATATCCGGAAGGTCCACTTCCGGGACGTCAACATGATCCAGCAGATCGAGGAAAAGGTGGTCAACCGGCTACGCCAGGTTACGTCAGCCATCCGGCAGGACGGCTCGAATCGAGTCAGTATTATCACCAACTCGGCCGAGCGACGGGCGGCCGTGGAGTTCGCTAAGGCCAACGCGATACGGCCGCGTATTGTTGGGGCTGCGCTGCAGAAGATCGGCCAGGACCCCGAGGTAGCCAATACGATGTTTGAGATCCTGGAGACGGAGCGGATGCTCACCGGCCAGAGCCAGGTGACCTACTTGCCCAAAGGGCACGAACTACTGAGCCAGATGCTGGCCTCCTCGCAGGAACCCGGCGCCGATGGCAAACGGTCTGGTCAGGCGGTTAGTAGTCGCCAGTAGTGGACTTCGTTAACAAGTTGTTAACCAATCCATAGCAAGATCTTAACTGGCTGTTTAAGTATCGTTAAGAGACTGGTGGTAATCTAATGAATGTATCCTCTTCCTAATTCTCTCCTCCTAGACCCCATGGCTCTAACGCAAAAGGAGGGAAGGGTGCCGGCCCTTCCCTCCTTTTGTTTTAGAGTCTTGATTCGTTAACTTTCCTGGTACAATAATGTTTTGTTATTATAGGCGGTGACGTTTGTCACTCCCATTTGGGAAATCTGTCACTCCCGGTTAACTTTCCACTATTTAAAATAGATGGGATACCTAATAAATATTTGGAGGAAAACTTATGAATGTTCAAGTTACGACTGGCAGCGGAAACGGTAGCGAACCGGACACTGCCAAGTACGTTTATCTTTTCACTGAAGTCGAAGAGGCCGAACGGCACGCCGGCAACTGGGATGGCGTACGAGGGCTGCTCGGCGGAAAAGGGGCCAACCTGGCCGAGATGNNTCCATGCCCGGCATGATGGATACCGTGTTGAACATCGGCCTCAGCGACGAAGTTGTGGAAGGTCTCATTGGACTGACCGAAGATCCCCGTTTCGTTTACGATTCGTACCGTCGCCTGGTGCAGATGTTTGGTAGCGTGGTGCTTGGAGTGCCCGACGAGCCCTTCGAAGAGGTCATCACCAGACAACGCGAGAAGCGTGATGTGAAGTCAGACGCCGAATTGACCGCTGAAGATTGGCGGGAGATCACCGACAAGTTCAGGGTGATTTTCCGAAAGAATACGGGCATGGAATTCCCCACTGATCCCTTCGAACAGTTGAAGATGGCCACCGAAGCGGTTTTCAAATCCTGGAACGGTAAGCGGGCTGTAGATTATCGCAATGCGGCCGGCATCGCCCATGACTTGGGTACGGCCGTCAACATCGTGACCATGGTCTTTGGCAATATGGGCGATGATTCGGCCACTGGTGTAGCCATGTCTCGTAATGCTTCCACCGGCGAACCCGAACTCGAGGGTGATTATTTGATTAATGCCCAGGGTGAAGACGTCGTCGCTGGTATCCGCGCCACCAAGCCCCTGAGCAATCTTAAGACGGTTATGCCTGAGCTCTACAATGAGTTTGAAGAGATCGCCAACAGATTGGAAGCCCATTATCGCAACATGCAAGACCTGGAATTCACCATCGAGAACGGCAAGCTGTGGCTGCTGCAGACCAGGGATGGCAAACGCACGGCCCAGGCCGAGGTCCGCATTGCCGTAGATATGGTTGAAGAAGGCCTTATCACCAAGGAAGAAGCCGTGCGGCGCGTACAACCGGCCCAAGTGGATTTCTTCCTGCATCCGCAACTGGACGAGGAAGCGAAAAAGGCGACCGAACCATTTGCCGAGGGGCTAAACGTTTCTCCGGGCGCTGCCGTGGGTGTGGTAGCTTTCGACGCCGACACGGCCGAGCGCTGGGCTAAGGAAGANNACCAGCCGCGGCGGCCGGACCAGCCACGCGGCTCTCGTCGCTCGCCAGTTCGGCACGCCGGCCGTCGTCGGCGTCAGCGAGCTGGATATCGACCTTATTAATCGAGAGATGTCAGTGGGCGATCTGGTCGTTAAAGAAGGCGACTGGATCTCCCTAGACGGTACGTTGGGTCTCGTATATGTAGGCGAGATGCCCACCTTTGTGCCCGACATCAATAATCCCTATTTGCTCAAGTTATTGAGCTGGGCTGATGAGATACGCAAGCTAGGCGTTTGGGCCAATGCCGATTACCCGCGCGATGCCCGGCGGGCGCGTGAATATGGTGCCGA
>DOXE01000056.1 GCA_003519205.1 Chloroflexota bacterium | reverse complement strand
AGTGGCCAGGAAGCTCCGCTTTCTTCGACGTCGATCGCTGGAGTTCAATGCCGAAATGAACGCCTCGATGAATGAAACGTTGAACGTCAGTGGCGCTTTATTGGTAAAACTGTTCGGCCGGGAAAAGAGGGAAATGGCAAAATTCGCAGATGATGCTTCTCGCGTACGAGATATCGGCGTGCAATCGGCTGTCGTCAGCCAATGGTTCTTCCTTTCTCTGGGCATTGTGAGCGCCATTGGGACAGCTGTTGTGTATTGGGGAGGAGGACATTTAGTCCTTACCGGTGTCTTCACAATCGGAACTATCGTGGCTTTTGGGGCGTATTTAACGCAATTGTACGGCCCACTCATCTCTCTTACGAACGCTCCAGTTGAATTTGCTCAAAGCATGGTTAGTTTCGAGCGCGTGTTCGAGGCTTTAGATATACCGACTGAGATTAAAGAATCTCCGGATGCCACATCTCTTCCCGTGGCTTTTGGAAACATAACCTTTGATCACGTGTCCTTTTCTTATCAGGAGGAATATGGGGATCAACAATGGGGGCTCACCGAAGTCACCAGGTTAGGGTGGGGGGCTGATCGGACAACCTTGTTAAAAAGAGGCAAAAAGTCAAACGGCAATGGCGAAAGTGATGTGATGGATTTGGTCCAGGAGCAAGCAACGGACCAAAGATGGGCCTTGCAGGATGTCAACTTTACAATCGAACCAGGTGAATTGGTGGCTTTAGTTGGGCCGAGTGGGGCAGGTAAGACCACAATAACCTACTTAATACCCCGCCTCTATGACCCAACAGGCGGTCATGTGTTGCTGGACGGGCACGACATACGTTCACTAACCTTGCAGTCACTATCTAACAACATCGGCATGGTCACACAAGATACTTATCTATTTTACGATACGATTCGTAATAATTTGCTGTACGCTCGTGAAGATGCTTCCGACGCTGAGATGGTTTCGGCTGCCAAAGCAGCCAATATCCATGATTTCATTGCCGAATTAACCGATGGATATGACACAGTAGTTGGGGAGCGTGGCTATAGGTTAAGTGGGGGAGAACGACAACGAATTGCTATTGCCCGGGTGATACTGAAAGATCCTCAAATCCTAGTTTTGGACGAAGCTACCTCACATCTGGATTCGCTCTCTGAGGCGTTGATTCAGGATGCTTTACAAAGAGTGATGCAAGGTCGAACGAGCCTGGTAATCGCCCATCGTCTGTCAACGATTCTGGCGGCCGATAAGATCCTTGTAATGGACAAAGGACGTTTAGTTGAATCAGGAACTCATGTCACCTTACTGGCAAATGGCGGTTTGTATGCTTCTTTGTATGAGACTCAGTTTAGAAACGAAACCGATGTCGAGCGTATGAAGGAGGTTGAAGAAATTTAATGGCAGCGGTTATTCGGCTACTTTCGCCAGTGAAACAGCCTCTTCCGGTGAAACATCTACGTTTTCAAGCCATTCAGATACGATCTGAACCCCAAGGACTGGTGCATAGATCCCTCGAGTAGTGGAAATATCCGAGTGTCCAAGGAATTCCTGAACTACCTCAATCGGCATTCCCTCTCGCAGCAATTGAGTTGCTCTATAATGACGAAAGTCGTGTGCTGATAAGCCTTCATGCAGATGAAGGGCTTTTACCGCTCTCTTGACCACATTATGGGCTGAAGTCGTCGACAGTCGGGCGTTTTTCGCATTACGACTATGGGCGACGAAAAGGGCTGGATTGGCGTCACTTCGTTCAACTAAGTAGTTACGGATGGCTTGTCGCGCGTATCCTTGAATATAAATGGTCCTTGGCTTTCGACCTTTTCCGGTCACTGTGGCATGTTTGGCCCGACCATGATCGACATTGCTGCGGTTTAATGAGATGACTTCGCTGAGACGGGCAGCAGTAGAGTAAAGCACGCACACCAAGGCACGATCCCGCAGCAAAGATAGCCTTCTGCCATATTTTTCTTCACGAGAGGGCAGAGGTAAATCGTCATAATACTGGATGATCTGGGGAATCGATTGACGGGCAGCATCCAGGTCAATTACGTTTTCAGCTTGATTGCGATCGATTTGGCGGCGCGTTAGTTGGCGCTGTAATTTGCCAAGCTGAAGCGCCTCAGGAAGTTGGTCAAGACCATCCAAAAAATTAAGATAGCCGACGATAGCCGCGATGTATGTTGTCGTGGTAGCTTGTGACCGGTTAGCCAGGAGCCAATTTCGAAAACTGAGGATAGTAGCCGTAGAAAGTTTTTGAGGGGAGAGGGGCCAATTTTCATCAATATCGTATCCATCCAAGCAAAAGTGTTGGACCCAATCTGCAAATAAACGAAGTCCGCTTCTATAGGTTGTCTCGGTTTTTAAACTGCGAGTACCTGCTTCCAACAAAAAACTAGACTGATTGATCCAGGCCGGAGCATCAGGTGGTTGGCGCCCTGAGATGGGTAACGGCCGCTGTCTCTTACCTCGAAGTGCCATAATTAAACTTAAGCTTACATGATCTCAGTTGAGGGCTCAAATTAAGGTCTCAAATTGTGAGCTTGTCGGTTAGATTCAGTGGTGTGGGGTGTTAGAAGAAGAAACTTTGTCTAAAAATGACATACTTAAACTAAGGTTTATTAGCTTAATTAAATGATGAAAGCTTATGTGGTAGTGCCTTGAGATTATCCAC
>DOXE01000273.1 GCA_003519205.1 Chloroflexota bacterium | reverse complement strand
CGACAACCCAACCATTCTTGGCGGCTGCCAGAATGGCAATTACCTTAAGGCTTTCGTCAGTATTCTCGACCACAATGCTCATCTGACCTTCCCGGATGATCAGCCGCTCTTGAGCTTGGCCAACTTGGAAACTGGTTTGGCCTACATCACCCGATATATTGGCCGCACCTTCTTGGGGGGCGAAAGCCTCGTCTTCCGCTGCAGATTCCATAAAAAGGGGTTCCTCGGGCGGAGCTAGAAATGCAGCCTCATCAGGTGCCTGGTTTGCGCAAGCAGCCAGGATGAGAGTGACCAACAGGAAAGTGAGCAGCAATCTTAAGTTACCATCCATGATAGACCTCCCATTCAAACGCAGTCATATTTAATAGACGGCTGCCAATCGAAGGTGGTTCTAAACAGCCCAACTTTACCAACCAAATTGTAGTCGAGCGATTAGGCGGAATGGCAAATGATGATGGTTCATGCGCCATTGGGTCTCTTGGACGGAATAAAGCACCCGCCTGTGTTCCCAAGTCATTTTTTCGGTGTCAAGGATGGCGTACGAAGCCCGGGGATCGTAATCTCTCGGTTGACCAACGCTTCCGGGATTGATGATCATACGAGATCCGTCCATTGGAAAGGGTTGACCGTAGACGGGCAAATGGGGAACTACCTCTCCATTTCGAACTTGTTCATACACAACCGGGGAGTGGGTGTGGCCGACCAGGCAATAGGGGGTCATGAAATATTCAAAATTGGCGAAAGCTGTTTGCGAATCAGCGATATATTCCCAAACTGGCTGGCGGGGGCTGCCATGAGCCAGGGTAAATTCGGCTTCCTGCGCACTGGATGGTAATTTTTCCAGATATAATCGATTTTCTTCGGTTAAAATACCTCGCGTCCAGGTGATGGCATTTTGGGCGTCGTCATTGAAGGTATTTAAGTCCAATCGGCCGAGGACAGCCCAATCGTGGTTTCCTGAAAGGCATAAATGCTTGTGTTGGCGAAGCAACTCCACACATTCATTAGGATCTGGGCCGTAACCGACAACATCCCCCAAACACCAGATGATATCCCATCCGCCGTTGACGTCGTTTAAGACGCTCTCGAAAGCGGCTAGATTGGCATGAATATCGGAAATGATGAGATATCGCATCAGGTACTTGCTTGCCCTTTACGGATTGAAGTTGGTAAAGTTGCCATGAACTTTAAGGTCCCTGGTGATTGCAATGCAAGTTACGCACGGTCGGAGCGACGACTTTTCAAGGATCTTAAAACTATATTAATAATACCACGATTTTCTGTGAAGGGTATAATATTCCTATGGCCATTTTGGACGAACAAACCCTGGATTTCATCAGCACTAGCGAAGAGCAAACAGTGCGGTTGGGCGTTCGCCTTGGAGAATTACTACAAGTAGGTGATCTCATCTGCCTGGCTGGCGAACTGGGTAGCGGAAAAACGGCCATGGCAAGAGGTATCGGCCGGGGGTGGGGTGCCGGCTTACCCGTTACCAGCCCAAGTTATACGCTGGTGAACGAATATCCTCGTCTGCGCGATGGCCGTTTGTTATACCACGTTGATTGTTATCGGCTGGAGGAAGAAGCTCATGTAGTCACGGCCGGGATAGAAGACATCTTGGATGATGGTGGCGTGATCATGGTCGAATGGCCCGAAAGGATCGATGATCTTCTGCCAGAAGACCGCCTATGGATCGAGCTACGCTATATCAGTGATACAAGGCGTGGGTTGCGAATGAATGCCATAGGCGACCGCCCGGCTAAACTTTTAAGACAATTCCGGCAGAGCGCATTTGGGGTCTGAAGAAGGCTATTATGATCCTAGCAATTGATACGGCCACGAAATGGACTGGTTTGGCCTTGTATGATGGACGAACGCTATTGGCTGAAACTGGATGGCACTCTACCAATACACATACTGTAGAATTGGCACCCTCTGTAGACGAGCTTTTACGCCGGACAGGAATTCAAGCTACTGATTTAGCCGCCGTTGCTGTTGCCATTGGCCCTGGCTCTTATACAGGTCTACGTATAGGGCTGGGTTTTGCCAAGGGTTTAGCTTTGGCCAACCAGACGCGGCTAATTGGCGTGCCCACCCTGGATATTGTGGCAGCCAGCCAAACCTATTCGGAAGGCCAGCTTGTCGCCATTGCCGAAGCCGGCCGGTCTCGGGTTTGTGCCGGGCTCTACCAGTGGCGAGGAAAAAAGGGTTGGCAGAGTCAGGAGCCACCTATTATTGACAGTTGGCAGAACTTGTTGGATTCTCTCGATGGGCCAGTGATTTTTGCTGGAGAAATTAATCCGGCTGCGGCCAAACTTATCCGCGCCGCCGGTAAATCTTTTCAAATAGCCAATGCAATGAACTCTGCCCGCCGCGCCGGTTACCTGGCCGAGATTGGTTGGCAACGTCTGCGCCGGGGTTGGGTAGACGATCCGGCTACCTTGGCCCCAATTTATCTTCGTAATCCGGCGGAAACCTCAGCGTGAGTTTTACTGGTCCCGCAAGACTCCAACTATCTGGATAATCGATTTCTTACATGTTGAAGCCACCCAAGCCTTACCACTTGCGTGCCATGCGCCTGTCAGATATCACCAGCGTAATGGCCATTGAACACCTGTCCTTTCCAACGCCATGGAAGGCCAGTGCTTATGAATATGAGATCACTCGTAACCGCCTGGCCTCCTATCAGGTGATAACTGTTCGAGCTGGCGATCGACGGGAAGAAGTAATTGGTTATTCAGGTTATTGGTTGATGAGCGGGGAAGCCCACATCAGCACCATCGCTATCAATCCGGAATGGCGCGGTCTTGGCCTGGGTGAGCTCCTCTTACTTAATACCTTAATGATGGCTTGTTCAGATGCAGCCCACCTGGCTACGTTGGAAGTTCGGAAAGGGAATGAAGTGGCCCAGTCACTTTATAAAAAATATCAATTTCAAATCGTCGGAGAACGTCCGCGTTATTATCAGGGTACGGAAGATGCTATACTCATGACCGCCGAACCGCTGAATGATGATTACCGGGTATTTCTTCGCTACCGCCGCCGGGAACTTTTCCAAAGGTTGGAGGAAAATCCGAAGGGGCGTGTTCGCCGATCAAACAGGCGATTTTCCATCGAAGATGAGAAGCGATAAGCTTGCTATCCATCTAAGACTACTGAATTAGATAAAAACAATACCAACTAGAGAAAAGGCAATGAAGATATTTATCACAGGAGGTGCCGGATTCGTCGGCTGTAACAGTGCTGATCATTATCTGGCCATGGGACACGAGGTTACCATCTTCGATAATCTAAGTCGCGTCGGCGGACCTAACAATCTGGAATGGTTGAAAACACGCCATGGGGACCGCTGGTTATTTGTGCACGGCGACATTCGGGATTACGATGCGCTTACCGGGGCCATACAAGGATCGGATATGGTATTGCACCTGGCTAGCCAGGTTGCGGTCACCACCTCGATAGAGGATCCCAGGGAGGATTTCGAGATCAATGCCTGGGGCACTTTTAACGTATTAGAAGCCGTTCGCCACTACTGCCCAGAGGCAGTTGTACTTTACGCCTCAACCAATAAAGTGTATGGTGGAATGGAAGGCGTCGGCGTGATCGAGGAGGAACGTCGTTATACCTATGCTGACTTCACCCATGGCATTCCTGAAAATTTCCCGCTCGATTTCCATTCGCCTTATGGGTGTTCCAAAGGCACAGGTGATCAGTACACCATCGACTACGCTCGGATATACGGTCTCAGATCGGTCACCCTGCGCCAATCCTGCATCTATGGTCCGCGGCAATTCGGTATTGAAGATCAGGGTTGGGTGGCTCACTTCGTCATTGCCGCATGTCTGGGCCGGCCGATCACCATTTATGGTGATGGCAAACAGGTACGCGACCTGTTGCATATCTCGGACCTGGTCCGTGCTTACGATCTGGCTATTGAACGGATTGACAAGATCAGAGGACAGGCCATTAATATCGGCGGTGGACCCGACAACACCATCACCGTTTGGTCGGAATTCGGCCCCCTTCTGGAATCGTTGTTGGGCAAACCTATTGAGGTCTCTTGGTCCGATTGGCGGTCTGGGGACCAGCGTGTTTTCATAGCCAACATCCAGCGGGCCAAAGAACGTCTTGGTTGGCGCCCGCAAATCAGCCCGACCGAGGGCATCAGTGATTTATACGAGTGGGTCTCTACCAACCCTCACCTCTTCCACTAAAGTAATTCTGAGAGGACCTGGGAACCCTCATTGCCTTCAATTTGCCTTAATCCAGATTGTTCACCATGTCAAACAAAATCCAATACAAATGGGATCCGGCCGATTACGCAGCCCACTCAATCGGACAATTCACCTGGGCTCAAGAACTCATCGCCAAGCTAAACCTGGGCGGAGATGAATCCATTCTCGATCTCGGTTGTGGGGATGGCAAAGTTACCGCTCTGCTAGCCAACCGTGTACCGGATGGTTCCGTTAT
>DOXE01000148.1 GCA_003519205.1 Chloroflexota bacterium | reverse complement strand
TAAGAATTATCCCAGCGGTACTCAAACGGCAAGCCCCTGTAATTACTGTGATTGGACAGGGCTACGGAACCAGGGTATTGGGCCGCTTGCTGGTCGCGAATAAAAAGTAAGATCAGAAATCCTGCCAGTGCTATAACGCCGAAAAGAGTTATTAACCCGCAACCCGCCACAAAATATTGATTTAATGCTCGATTTTCTTCAACCATGTCAAACCCACCACTCGGGAAACTTTCCGCCATCACTTCTATTTTAACTCTACCTGGTTTGAGCACAACCGGTCAGGGAGTTGGGGCGATCCTGGTTGGAATTGTGATCGACAATTCAGAGATCACTTGGGGAACGTGCGAAGACATACCAGCTAACGACCTGCCCGACTTCCAATCCCCTTTTCTAGTCGACGAAGGTATCGCCACCATCAAAGAGAGCGTTGTCCCTTTTTTAATAGGACAGAAGCTGACCAGTTTCCGCCCCTTGGCCACCGTAATAGAATCTTTAAGGGAAACGGTGACCATCAGCAAGCCCAAACCCCGGTCGGAAAAAAGGTCTCAGGGGATCTCTCGCCGGGCGATCATCACCGGATTTCTTTCCACCTCGGAACCGGAGGCTGCACCGGCACTTGTAGAACAGATCACGGTTGAACGGCCGATCCATCCCACCATTCGCCACGGTCTAAGCCAGGCATTAGCCTCGGCCGTAGCCAGGGTGCGGGGTCTGACTGTGGCCGAGGTCATCGCCGAGGAATTCGAATTGCCGCTCCCCTCGACGGCCGTCCCCCTGCAGATGCCCATCCAACGCGGGCAGTCGCTTCTCATACACGACCAGGTCTCCGCCCTGGCTTATACCGTTGGTGGGACCGATCCAGAAGATTCTATAGGGCCAGATGGCCAGCAAATCCAACACTTCATACGCCAATTGCAAGAGAGGCTTGTCGAGTCCGGTCAGCATGGCCAGATAACCATCCACCTGGATGCTGGAGGGAACCTGGGAAGGCTCTATGGCAATGACGCGGGAAAGGTCTTGGGAGCTCTCTACGGTTTAGAGCAAGCAGCTTCGCCCTGTCTCATTCGAGTACAGGACCCCTTGATAATGGACGATCTCGACGCTCAAATCAAAGCCTTAAGCCAATTACGTGATTACTTGCGTATGCGCCGGATGTCGCTGCAATTGGTGGCCGGGGCAAAGATCCATACTTTGGATGACGTTCGGGCCATTGCCCGAGCTGAAGCCGCCCATATGCTTCACCTGGTGATACCCCGGCTAGGCACTATCCAGGAGCTGGTTCTGGCCATTCAGGCCTGCCAAAGTTATGGGGTTGGGATCTTGTTGGAAGGCACTTCCTCGACCTTCACGGCTCAGATAGCTCTGGCGACCCAGCCCGATATATTAACCTACCCGCTAGATCGGCCGGGCGATGGCGGTGTCGCCACCTTCCACGATGAGATGGCCCGCACGCTGGCCTGGTTGGCCAAAAAGGAGAGTTCCCTTTACCGTGGAAGACAAGAAATACAAGAATAAAACTATCGTTCAAACGGCCCAGCAAGTTTGAGGGTAAGCTATGTGCCCCATACATGCCAATCTACTGTAATTTTTTGGACGATAATCAGTAGAGGGAAGCACCTTTTTAGCATTAAAATGTTCAATGCTTTGCCAGTGTGTTGTGAGGAGGAATAATGGAGCACCAATATCACCATGACCAAAGGACACAAGCTGATCCGCTACCCAACCCGAACCACATCCGACCAAATTTTTCCATGCTGAGCCGGGAAGATTGCCTGCGCATTCATCGCGCCTCCTGTGAAATATTACGACGGACGGGGGTCCATGTTTACAGTCCGGCGGCGATCCGCTTGTTAGGCGATGCTGGTGCCCTGATCGAGGAGAATTTGGTTAAAATACCCCCTTCCCTCGTCGAGTGGGCGTTGGCTTCTGTTCCGGGGTCGTTTAATTTATATAAACGAGGCAGCGACCAGTTGGCCATTAGAATGGATGGTCAAGGCATCTATTTTGGCCCAGGCTCTGATACCTTGCGTTATCTGGACCCTCGCACCGGCAGTCGGCGAGACTTTCTCCTAGCCGACGTTGGTGATTGTGCCCGGCTAGTCGACGCCCTGCCCGAGCTTCATTTCACGATGTCGGTCGGCGTACCGCGAGATGTGCCCGAGGAAACCTATTTTCGATACCAATTCGCGGCCATGTTACGCAACACCAGCAAGCCCATCGTGATTGTTTGCGATACGAAGGCCGACATGGAAGCCATTACGGCCATCGCCGCTTCGGCCGCCGGTGGCCTGGACAAACTGGTTCAATATCCAAACATTTTGCTCTATTCTGAGCCCTCGACCCCGCTACAACATTCTTTAGAAGCTACCGAAAAGCTGCTGTTTTGCGCCCAACACAAAATCCCTATTACCCACTCCCCAGCGCCGATGATGGGCGGCACGGCCCCGGTGACCTTGGCTGGCGCGGTGGCACTTGGCAACGCCGAGGTGCTCAGCAGCCTGGTCATGCACCAACTCCAGAATCAGGGCGCGCCTTTCCTGTACGGAACGGGCCTGCACCACCTGGATATGCGGACGACCATCAGCGTCTACGGCGCGCCCGAGTTCCA
>DOXE01000160.1 GCA_003519205.1 Chloroflexota bacterium | reverse complement strand
AAGGCCATGTTGCAGGACATCGCCGTCCTGACCGGTGGGCAGGTTATCACCGAGGAGATGGGTCGAAAGCTGGAGAGCGTGCAGATCAGTGACCTCGGCCGGGCAGCCAAAGTGGAGGCCGATAAAGACGACACCACGATCGTGGACGGACGGGGCGAACCGAAGCAAATCAAAGCCCGTACCGAACAGATCAAGGTCGAGATCGAGCGCAGTTCGTCCGATTACGACAAAGAGAAGCTCCAGGAACGGCTGGCTAAACTGGCCGGCGGCGTGGCTATCATCCGCGTGGGCGCGGCAACCGAGGTGGAGTTGAAGGAGAAGAAGCACCGGGTTGAGGACGCTTTAAGTGCTACCCGGGCGGCCGTAGACGAGGGCATCGTACCTGGCGGCGGTGTAGCGCTGCTGAATGCCCTGGGTGTCCTAAACGAGGTGGAGGTGCCGGATGGCGACCCGGCAACCGGGGTACGTATTCTATATAAGGCCTTGGAGGCACCCATGCGCAAACTGGCCCAAAACGCGGGTTATAAAGGTGAGGTGGTCGTCGAAAATGTAAGAAAGGTTCAGCAAGAGCGTGGAGATAATCAAGTTGGTTTTAACGTGCTGACTGGTGAATACGTCAATATGGTCCAGGCCGGCATCATCGACCCGGCCAAGGTGACCCGGGGCGCATTGGAGAACGCAGCCAGCATCGCCGCCATGATCTTATCCACCGAAGCATTGGTAACCGACAAACCTGAGCCAGCTAAAAATGGCCGTGCCCGGGGCGGTATGCCAGACATGGATGAAATGGATTATTAAGACGCTATATGCGAGAATAACACTAATTCGAGGTACCAGGAAAAGCCGTCCTGGTAACTCCAGAACGGCTTTTCACGATTGGTTGATTTTCTATTAAAATCAAGCGACCCCCAATTGGCTTTGCTAAAAAGCAGTTGATTCTCCCCCGGCGAAGCGTTATAAACAGATAATTGGAATAAGATTGGGATAAAGGGTAAGCTAGGTTAGCTTGTTTCTCATGGTTCATCCGTTACCATTGATTAAGTATGTCCCAAGAATTCCTCGACTTTTTAATCGCGCTGGTGATCGTCATTTTTGCAGCCAAAATGGGCGGCTACGTGAGCACCCGGTTCCGCCAGCCATCGGTCTTGGGCGAATTGCTGGTTGGTCTTGTCCTCGGTCCAACCATCTTGAATATGTTGTTCAGTTGGCCGATCTTTCACGAACCCGAACTTCTGGAGGAGGCACTGACACTCATGGCCGAGTTGGGGGTGATTATGCTGATGTTCCTAGCTGGCCTGGAGCTCCACTTATCGGAACTACTCAGTTCGGGCAAGGTTTCGGCCTTGTCGGGTATTCTGGGTGTGCTGGTACCGTTGGGATTTGGTTATGGGACGGCCATCCTTTTTGGCGTCGAATCTACTGAGGCTTTGTTTATTGCCCTTACCCTTTCGGCTACTAGCGTTAGCATCTCTGCCCAAACCTTGATGGAGCTCGGCGTACTACGCACCCGGGTAGGACTCGGACTGCTTGGTTCAGCCGTATTTGACGACATCCTTGTCATCCTTTTGCTGTCCGCCAGTTTTGTCTTTATTTCTGGAAGTGCGTCGGAAGGCCTGGGCGGCGTCGGGGTGACAGTTTTAGCCATGGTTGCTTATCTCGCCGTCGCCGTCCTGGTCGGTTTATTCCTTTTACCAAGGTTGGTCATCTGGGTGGAACGTCTGCCCATTAGCCAGGGTATTATCGCCTTCGCCTTGATCATTACGCTGCTATTTGCTTGGGCAGCCGAAGTGATTGGCAGCATGGCGGCTATCACCGGCGCCTTTCTGGTTGGGCTATTCCTGGCCCGGACGCCGTTCAAGGAACGGATCGAACAAGGCGTGTCCACAATGGCATACGGCTTTTTTGTGCCGATTTTCTTCGTCAACATTGGATTAGCCGTCAACATGCGCGCTGTAGGCGACAACGCCATACTCTTCGCCGTGACTATCACTATTGTCGCCGTCATCAGCAAGATAATCGGCAGTGGTCTGGGTGCTCTCATCGGCGGCTTCAATAGGCGCGAGTCGCTGCAATTAGGGATTGGTATGGTTTCCCGGGGTGAGGTTGGCCTGATCGTCGCAACTTTTGCTCTCAGTGAGGGTTTGCTATCGTCTGGGAACTTTTCCATCGTCGTGTTCATGATTATTGTGGCCACTTTGATTACGCCGCCCATGTTGCGGGCTGCCTTTAGCCAGCCTACGCAAGTGGAAAAGTCCGAGAGCGTCATGACTTAGAAGGATGAGGTAGAGACGATGTACTTTATGGTTTTGCTCATTGTGGACGATCTGAATATCTGCCCCCGCGTTTTAGACGCGTGGGATGCTGCCAAAGTGCCAGGCATTACCATCCTGGAAAGTACAGGAATGGGCCGGTTACGGCAGGGTAGCATTCGGGATGATATACCCATGATGCCCAGCCTTAGCGACCTATTCCGCTCCCGGGAGCACCGGCACCGGACGATCTTTTCAGTGGTAGAAGGGGAGGAAATGGTCGACCGGTTAATCAAAATCACCCAAGAGATCTTGGGTGACCTCAATAAACCGGATACGGGGGTGCTGTTCGTTCTACCAGTTTCACGTGTCGTCGGTTTACATGGAGCAAAAGAACGGGCCCAGAGAGGAAAGAATTCGTCCTAGCCTCTATCTGTGTCATTTGA
>DOXE01000303.1 GCA_003519205.1 Chloroflexota bacterium | reverse complement strand
GGAGTTGATGAATCTGGCCTTGGAAGTAGGCCACACACGCATACCGTTGTACCAGGACTCTATTGATAATATTATCGGCTTTGTCCACATTAAAGATTTGTTTAAATTGTTTGTAGATGGTAATGAGAATTTGGCCGCGATCCTCCGCGAGGTTATACATGTCCCAGAGACCCTGCCGGTAGTGGAAGTATGGGAAACTTTGAAAAACAAGAAGCAATATATGGCCATTGTTTTTGACGAGTATGGTGGAACAGCTGGACTAATCACCTTTGAAGACCTTATTGAAGAGATCTTTGGTGAGCTTCAAGACGAGTTTGACGACGAGTCAGCCTTGATTTCGTTGGATGCAGAAGGGAGGATTTATTTACGTGGAGATTTGCTGGTGTCTGACGTCAATGAGTATTTACGGCTGAGCTTGCCCGACACTGTAGATACGCTAGGGGGCTTGGTCCAGAGCGAGTTGGGCCGGCCGCCAGCCGTGGGGGATGAAGTAGATTTTGGCGACACAATAATCCGGGTCGAATCGATGGTCGATCTGGGCGTTGCAGAGGTTTCAATTCAAACAATTACAGCCGATGTTACTACACATGTTGGCGAATGGGAGGTGGCGAATCATGAATAAAAAGCCATTACTCCTATTGGCATTTCCTGGTCTCGCATTTTTGGCAGCGACTGCCGCAGGTGAGGGATTACCCGGATTCGGTTCGATCATCACGCCATTGGTTATCATCATATTTCTGGTGCTTATAAATGGCTTCTTTGTCGCAGCCGAATTCTCAATTATTGGTGTGAGACCGAGCCAGGTGGATCAAATGGTCCTGGAAGACGTCCCGGAAGCGAATAATATTCAAAAGATCCTGGACTCACCTGCAAAACAAGATCGTTTTATCGCCACAGCTCAGCTAGGAATTACGATTGCCTCCTTAGGTCTGGGGATGTATGGTGAGCCCAAAATTGCAGAATTTATCGAGCCATATCTTGCATTAATCACTGGTATTGAACCAAGTGCTGCATTGGTTCATACGGTCGGTTCGATCATTGCCTTAAGTATCCTGACATACCTGCACATTGTCATCGGGGAGATGGTTCCCAAGTCTTTGGCTTTGGCATCACCTGATCGCTCGATATTAAGTCTCTCTAAGTCAATGAAAGTAGCCCAAGCCATCCTCGACATTCCTGTCAGGGCACTCAATAGCATCGGACGGACCCTACTACATATCTTCAAAATTGCTCCTGCAGAAGGGCAAGCTCGGTTGCACTCGGCCGAGGAACTGGAGTTAATCGTTACCGAAAGTGCTGAGGGGGGATTGCTCCTCGAAGGAGAAGAGGAGATGATACGAAACATCTTCGACTTTAGCGATCGGCAGGTTGGCCAGGTCATGACACCTCGACCAAAAGTTCAAGCCATCCCGTACGATATACCCAGTGATGAATTGCTTCAACTCGTTACCGAAAGTCGACATAGCCGATTTCCAGTTTATGAGAATGATTTAGATCATGTGATCGGGATACTTCACTTAAAAGATCTATTAAGGCAGCAACTTCGGAAGCGAGGGGATCTAGATCTTCGTCTGATCTTGCGGCCAGCCCCGGCAATACCTGAAGATCTCGCCGTCGATCACCTCCTCGCCGCCTTTAAGAGGCAGCGAATTCATATGGCCATTGTATTGGATGAATTCGGTGGATTATCCGGAATCGTCACCCTCGAAGATCTGGTCGAAGAGATTGTCGGCGAAGTTCGTGATGAATTCGATTTCGAGAAGGAGCCAGTCGTAGAAATCGCGCCTGGAACACTCGAAGTCGCCGGTACATTTTTGGTTGACGATTTGAACGAATACGTTTTTCTTGGTGAAGAAGAAGAGTTACCAGACGTCGAGACAGTGGGGGGACTCATTCACACCTGGCTCGGCCGGCCTCCCCAAATTGGAGATATCGTATCTCTGCCACATAACGGTGCTGTTTTCTTCACAGTGCTAGACGTAGATGGCCTGGCGGTATCCAGAGCTAAGGTGGAATTTCCAACAGCCCTGGATGACCAAGAAGAAAAATCATCCCCCTGATATTGCCTAAAGCCCATAAACCTCTGAAAATTTATTTACAGCGTAATTAATAAAATCATCTTGATTCAAGGGAGCACCTGTCGCGTTTTCAACGATCTCAGATGGCGTGAATTTTCGTCCATGTTGGTGAATATTGGTTCGCAACCAATCCAAAAGCGATTCTGTCCTACCTTCTTCGAGATCATCTGCGATGGAGGGTTCATGGGTTTGAGCGGCTTTTAAAAATTGGGCAGCATAAAGGTTTCCCAGGGCATAGGTTGGAAAATAACCAAATCCAACAAGGGTCCAGTGAATATCTTGCAAGCAGCCATCTCTATCTGTTGCAGGAACGATCCCTAGAAGCTCGGACATCTTGTCATTCCAGGCCGCCGGTACGTCAACTGCCTTTAGTTCGCCGTTTATCAATTTTCGTTCCAGCTCGAATCTTAATATGATGTGCAAATTGTAGGTTAGTTCGTCGGCTTCTACACGAATAAAACTTGGCTGAACCTTATTAATGGCCCGGTAAAATTGTGAGACTGAAACATCGCCGAGTTGATTTGGAAATAACTCCTGCAGTTTTGGTAAATGGATCTGCCAGAATCCTTTACTGCGACCGACCATGTTCTCGATTAGACGTGATTGGGATTCGTCTAATGCAGCCGAGGTTTCCTTTGCTAACGGTGTTCTCGTCAGCGATTGGTGCACATTCTGGACATATAATGCATGTCCAGCCTCATGAAGCGTTGCGAAAATCCCTGGGCTAAGGTAATCTGGCGAATATCGGGTCGTGATCCTGACATCATTCCGCGATAAGCTTGTTGAAAAGGGATGAACGGAAGTAGCCAGATGACCCCGATTGAAATCGTAACCGATTGTAGTTGCCAAATATCGGCCGAAGAGTGCTTGGCTTTTGATATTAAATGATTGCCGGAGAATTCGATCATCTACCCTCATGGAATGCTGTAGAACAGCATCATAAAGTGGTATTAAGGCCGACTTGGTTGAATCAAATATCGCCTTAATGTCAGATGTCTTTGCGCCGGGTTCGTGAGACTCAAGAAGGGCATCATACGGATCATCCTCAAAACCGAGAAACTCAGCCTTTTCCCGATTGATATCCAAGACTTTTTCCAACCAGGGTCTAAAAAGGGCGAAATCATCATCTTCACGAGCTTTTTTCCAGGCGGCCGTCGCTTCGCCATTAATACTTGTAGAACGGCTGATAAAATCGGCCGGCAATCGCCTAGCTCTCTCGTAATCTCTCCGTAGAAATCGAATCAAACTAGCTTCTGAACTTCGATAACTTGCGCCGTTAAGCTCTACTGATGCTGCTTCGATCAATTCCCCCATTTCGTCAGAGGTGTATAATGTGTGGCATAAGCGTTGTAGNNATCCCAGGTTAAAACCCGCACTGCTTTACGCAGGTCGTGTATCTCGTAAACGCGATTGAGTAAGGTTTGATATTTCATCTTCAATAATCACAATTTTGTCGCTGGCTTGGGTTGGCAACAGCACAGGAGTGTACAAGAAATTACGGGACTGGCAAAAAGGACACCAAAGAAGAAGAATGGGCGGACTGTTTCAGCAATATAGTTCATTACCCAAAAAGCTCAAGGTGGATGACATTCAATTTATTGGCAAAACCGCCGGACTATCGTCCAGCTAGAGCTTTTTAGAACCGTTTCAACGAATAACCGAATATTAAAGAAGTCGCGCTGAAGAAGGGAATTAAGCCTGGAAGGGGATCGCGATAATACCAGCCTAAGACATCTATCATCACATAATCGGCGATAGCCCATAGGCCAAAACAACCAATAGCAAAGAGGATTATCGCCACAGCGATCGCTACAATCAAGCAACTTTGAGCACAGTGGAAGCTCCTGGCAGGTAACGTTTGAACCTTAGAATCAGCCTGACTACCAGCTTCACCTCGGCGAAGTATCGTGGCTCCAGCCGTGGAAAATTCTAATAACTCGCCATGTCCGGTACAACCATAGGCGGTGCATTTATTGCCATTAGCTCGCCAGCAATGAGCGTGATGCCGGGTAGCATCTTCCGGGCAAATAGCCAATTCATCACCGGGACTAAGCGGCTGCTTGCATAGAGCACAAGCCTCGCCTAAAAATGGAGATCGTTTATCAACAACGACAGGTTTTATTGCCATCCGATGGCTCGCCGAATTCGGTCGAACAAGTTACGCCAAAATTCCTTCCGCGCTGCCTCCCGCTGAAGGCGTTTTTCTTGCGCTTTTAGCTCTTTTGAACGGCCGTTGGGTGAGAGGGCAGGCTTAGGAACATGTTTTGGCAGGTCAGCATAACTAATGGTCAGACGCGGGCCCAACTCTGTTCCATAGGGATAACATTCTTCATGCCCACAACCCAGCGTGGCACACTTACCCCCATTTTGCTGCCAGCAGGTATGATGATAGAGAGTCTGGCAATTGGCACAAATGACAGCTCTCAACGATGGACTGTTGGTATTCTTCTCAACAGCGCTGGCACATATCGGGCAGCTTAGGCTTAACCGGTTGGCTTCGGCGATATCTTCTTCTGTAATCCTGATGGGTTCTTCTTCTATTTCGCTCATCGCTTTTTCCGGCATTTGTGAGCCGGCCATGTTATCGATATTTCAGGTAATTGCCGCAATCTACCCACTATTTTACCACGAACCAGGAGCCCAATCGGGCCAAGGAAACTCATATGTATCGACCCGCGATTGTTGTCTATCCCAACAAAAGAAGCCACTACGGTGGGCAAGTGGATCTAAAACAAAGGCAATGTGCCAGATCTGAGTGAAAAAGTTCTGATGGATGAATTGGTCCATCCCAGATAAAAAGATACCAAATCCAGGATGTGTGTGGTACCAACCCACAATCACGGCATCATCATTAGGGTACATTTTCGCTAATTTGTCATTGACATACCGCCAACTTTCAGGCGTATAGGTGACGCTGGCACCATGCATTCGCGTGTGCTTGGCGATGATGGTGTCGCTAACATGCACCACATAACGACCGTCAGGTTGTTTTTCGGGAGGTGGACCTACTAGAATACCGGCAACCTCGCGGTCCAAGCTTGTTAGTGCATGTGCCTGGGCATCCCGAAACGCTGGTTCGTTTATCAAAATATCCACCGCAGTCCAGGTTGGGTGATCGAGAGGCCTTCTCCTGCCCAAGATGCGTACCTTGATCCGCTCAATCGTTTCTACTGCTTCGGCCGCATCTTCTACCTGATCTGCTTCCCTCTCTTTGTGTACAGGTTCCGGTTCGGCCACGCTGACCAAGGGCTCCGCGTCAATATCTTCTTCGACTGCGATTGCTTCAACAGTCTTTTGCTCAACTTCCTTATCTGGAATCTGTGTTTCCCTGGCTTTTTCCTCTGTTAAATCCTCATCAAGCAAGGATGATGGGTCATGTGTATCAGATTCTGGCTTATCAACTTCTTGAGAATCTTCTTTTGAATCATCAATAGATCCATCAGGGCGACCTTCATCTGTATCAATAAGGGGTTGAAAACCTATATCTAATTCTTCGACGTCTCTCTCCACTGAAGATCGATCTATCTCTGGCAGTACTACGATCTGCTCTAGCCACAATTCTGATGGTGGAATCTGGTCATGATCATCACCTAGGTAGTCGAAAGAGATATCTACCTGCCCGTCAAGCGTCATATCAACCAAAGTAGAGGATTCATAGCGCCTTAAGACCTCAGCCTCCAGAGAATCGGCAAATTGTGAAAGTTCGCCTAGCGTACAATCTTGAAGTGGTTTCAGAGTTCCGCTCTGGGTGATCATTGTATCCGAAGGCATCAGCTTAATTCGCAGCTTAGTTGCCGAATCTTCATTAGGTAGATTAATGGTAATGATGGCAACGAAGGTCATTTCCTTTGTATCATTCATAATGTTTCATCGTAGAGCCAACTGGTGTATTCACAAAGAATATATCTAGGCTCTAACTGGGCTTAACGGTTATTAATTGACTCCTGCGATAAGTCGATCGATAAGTAAAAGTAAGC
>DOXE01000242.1 GCA_003519205.1 Chloroflexota bacterium | reverse complement strand
ACGGCGTGCCACTAATGCCCAGAGCGCGTGCTTCGTTGGCGTTCGCCTCAACCTCTTGATCAAAACGACCGCTCGCCAGACAGGCTTCGAACGCTTCATCATCCAAACTGAGGTTGACGGCATATTCAATGTACAAATCGTTGGCGCCCGCACCCTGACCAGCCCATTCGTCTTGAGTGTCGAAGATAATATCGTGCATCTCCCAATACATCTCTTGTTCTCCGGCGCAACGCGCGGCAACAGCCGCCGATCGGGCGTCAGGATGCAATTGATCCAAAGGAAGATCTTTAAGGATGTAGTAGACTCGCCCAGCATCTACCATTTCCCGTACGATATCAGGCATCGTGTCTAATGAGTGGCGGGCGCAATATGGGCATTGGTAATCGGTAAATTCGACGATGGTGACAGGCGCTTGAGGATCGCCCATTGCACCAGCGAATTCGTCGTTAAATGCGGCTGGTGTGGGAGCTGCAGGTGGTTGACTGGGTTCAATTTGCCGGTCATTACTGGCAATCGTTCCCCCCTCGGTGACCGTGTCGATAGCCGCTTCGAAAACAGCCGCGGGTTGGGCGCCTACCAGCAGTTGGCCATTTATCAAGAAGCTGGGAGTGCCGGATATACCATGCGATATTCCAGAATCCAGATCTGCTTGGATGACTTCCTCATATTTGCCTGCTTCAAGACAAGCTTCAAAACTGATCGTGTCGAGGCCATTCTCATCAGCATAGCCGACAAACACAGTATTCGCATTGTTATTAGACCATTGGTCTAGGTTCTCAAACAAGGCGTCATGCATGGACCAAAAAGCGATTGCCCCTTGTTCGCCGGCACAACGGGCGGCGTTTGCAGCGGCAGTTGCTTGAGGATGAATGTTATTAAGTGGAAAATCATAAAAAACGAGAACGGCGCCACCAGTAGCCAATTGGTTTTNNGGAACAGAACGGACATTGAAAATCAGAATATTCTATGATGACGATTGCCGCGTTGGGGTCACCTCGAAAAGGATGGCCATCGGCCGTAAAACCAACAGTCAGGCCATCTTTGTCGGTCTCTGTCATATTGGGATCGATTTCTAAACCGTTGTCTGTGGCAACCTGCACATCCTCTGGCGGGTCTTCGGAAACCTCTGTATCCGGCGAATCTTCCCCCCTATAACTCTCTTCCTCAGTGGTTATGGTAGGCTGGTTGGTTTCTTCGACCTCATTATCACCGGTTGCATCTGCACTGTTAGTTGCAGATCCACAAGCCGCAGCTATGAAGGCAATGAGGGTCAACAGGCCAAAGTAAGCAATGAATTCCTTAAGTTGGCCGGTTTTAATTTTCCGAGTGATCATGTCCTCTCCTAGCGGGGCAGCCAAAACATGACCAACCCGAGAATGAAAGATTTATTAGTGTACCGAGCTTGAAAGATGCCTTTAAGTGATTATGGCCATAAGCAAATAGAGGTGCAAATAGCAGGCGGTTTTGAACTGGCGTCTCTCATTGGGCACTAACTTCGCCAGGAATAAGTTCTAACGATTCCTAAACGTACCGACAATCCCAGCCTCTCCGACCTTGAGAATTTTATTCCAAACAAAAAAGAGCCCTGCAGCACAGGGCTCTTTACTCAAAATGGCTCTCTTTATAAACGAATGATCAATTCAGGCCTAGACACCACCTAAGGTATTTGTGATCTGGCTGAAGACGTTACCGATCTGCGGGCCCAAAATGGCCAGAATCGCGATAACGACGATCGCAACGAGGACCAGGATCAAGGCATATTCTACTAACCCCTGGCCGTCTTCGTGAGCGAGATACAACATGACATTTACCTCCTATAAGAGCTATGTATAAATATATCAATACTAGATGATATTGTAGAGCATCAGTGATGATGTTTTCAATGGGGATATTGTCTTATTTTGGAACGAATTTTCTCCCTTGATAATTACTCCAATTGGTACTGGCTGTGTCAGACCGCGAGTTTTTCACTTTAGTTCTGTTGTGTTAGACTTAAATGTTTGGTGTATAGAATTCTGTGACGTCAGATATGAGGTAATCAGGGGCTGCTAATGAGTGGTAAGTTGGTCGAATTATTCGTCCTGCCAACCCTACTTTTGGTGGTCATGTGGATTTTACCTCAGGGAATTCGGGCACAATCACAGAATGGGATCACTGAACCGGCGCGTGGGGACATCATATCTGGCATTGTGTTAATTAACGGTACGGCCGTGCACCCGGACTTTTTGCGTTTTGAAATAGCTTTTCGACAAGATTTTAAACCAGGGGCTGATTGGATTGCCTTTGCCCAAGGCGACCGGCCGGTGGTCGAAGACACCTTAGCTATTTGGGATACCACAGTGGGTGGGGAAGCCGCTCCAGTATTTCCTGATGGCCGGTACAGGCTCCGGCTACGGGTCGTTAGGAGCGATTATAACTACGACGAATACTTTGTGACCGATCTGATCATAGCCAATAGTAATTTGACGCCGACTGTTACGCCTACCATCACACCAACTATCAGATCGGCCGTCGAAACTCCACTATCTAGCACAGCCGTTGCGGCGACATTGCAAGCTGAAACGGGAATCTTGCCCACATTGACCCCTTTTCCCACACCTTCCCGACTGGCGACGCCTGTTGATTCGCCATTGGGTCCTTCAGTNNCGGGCATTGTTCCGCTGGATAAGGCGTAAGGTCCGGATCGGTGGGAATCGTTGAGATAGAGCCATGCTTGAAGAAGAACTGCGATCTCCTACCAAAGACGATCGATTTATGATCGTTGGTCTGGGGAATCCAGGATCGCGTTACCGGGGCAATCGACACAATATCGGCTTTATGGCAGTCGATCGCTTGTCAGAACGAACAGATATCGAGATTGGACGGCTTCAAAAAAAAGCTTTGGTGGGCACAGGATGGTTTGAACAAAGACGCATCATTTTAGTTAAGCCGNNAGGTCCCCTGGTTAATTACTACAAAATATCTTTACCAAACCTGTTAGTAGTTTATGATGAAATCGACCTGCCCTTTGGTGCCATTCGGTTACGCGAGAAAGGTGGTTCAGGTGGTCATAATGGAATGAAGTCGATTATAGCTGTTCTAGGAAGTGGCTTCCCCAGGCTTCGGTTCGGGGTCAGTCGGCCGCCGGGAAAGATGGAACCGGCCGCATACGTGCTTCAAGATTTTCAGAAAGAAGAGTTGCCCTTGGTTGAGGAGATTATCGAACGTTCGGTATCGGCCATTGAGACTTATTTGATTGACGGTATCGATATCGCCATGACGCGTTTCAACAATAGTAGCTCATGAATCTCTCTGGTGTTTTGGAAATATTTAACGATCTGGCTGCATATCGGGAACTTTCGGCCGGATATAAATCGAGTGTTAGGCAAAACCCTCTTGGATTGCCACCAAACACCCGCACGCCTGTATTGGCTGGGCTTTTATCTGATTTGGATCGGCCGGCATTATTGGTAACCGGACGGGTCGATGCCGTTCCAGCCTGGATTCAAGCCTTCGAAGCTTGGTTGCCGGATCAGTTCGATCTGGTCCGATTTCCAGAACCGACACCTCTTCCATATGAAAGAGGACCTTGGAGCGAATTATCACGAGTTAGAAGATTAGGAGTGTTGGCGCGACTGATGAAGGACCAGCACCCCTTACTGCCCAAGAATACCGGCCCATTTCTTATCGTCACCTCGGCTAGAGCTTTGTTGCACAAGACGTTACCTCGCAGGCGGTTTGTTGCTTGTACACGGATCTTGAAAGTAGGCCAAATCGTTGACTTGGTGAAACTCATTGAAGATTGGCAATCAGCTGGCTACGAACCCGTCACTGTTGTGGAGTCGCCTGGACAATTCAGTCGGCGAGGGGGCATTCTCGATATCTACCCGGTAGGCGCTTCATATCCGACACGAATCGAATTATTCGGAGATGAAGTCGAAACACTCCGTACCTTTAACCCATCAACTCAACGCTCCTTAAACCTGGCCATTGACCGGCAGGAATATATCATCATACCCCCTGCTCGTGAAATGATGCCTGGCGATGTAGAGGACATTGGTCAAAAACTAGCTACCTTGCCAAAGACAGGTGACCGCGAATTGCCTGGTTGGTGGGATGACGTGGCCGATCTAGCGGCTGGCGCATTATCACCCCACTTAGAATACTACTTGCCGCTGACTTACTCTGAGCCAGCCTCATTGTTAGATTATTTGCCAGAAGAAACACAGGTTATTGTCGATGATTTTTCAAACCTTAACTCTGTTGTATCAGAAGTAATATTTCATGCAGAGCAGATCGCCGGTGAACAAATCGACCTTCCTCCAGACTACCCATCGCCTTTATTCGACTGGTCTGAGCTTTCAGCCAAACTCTTCGCAAGAAAGCCGCTGGTATTGGGAGAAGGAATGGAAAGTGATGTCGATATCACACCATTGGCTGTTTCTTTCTTGCCAGGCCCACGCTACGGGGGTCAGGTACGTCCTTTCCTGATGCAATTGCGTGTTTCCAGGCGAAGGAAAGAAACCACGATCGTCGTCAGCCGGCAGGCGCAGCGTTTGGCTGAGCTCTGGCGAGAAGACGGGGGAGTAGATGATGACGATGATTTATCACGATTCTTTCCAGTAGACTCCTTAGTTTCTAGACCGGTTCCAGGTAGTCTGACCTTTATTCAAGGTAGCCTAGCCGGTGGATTCATATTGGAGGGTTTCGCGGAAGAAAACTCAGCATCATCTACTCCAAGAGAAAAAGTGCTGCTCAACTTATTGACCGATGCAGAGATATTTGGTTGGAGCCGACCTGTCCCTCGACGACGTAGCCGGCCCCGACCTGTCGCCCCAGAGACGTATTTCGCCGATATCGTGCCTGGTGACTATGTCGTTCACTTGGAGTTTGGTATTGGTCGTTTTGAGGGATTGGTCGTTCGAGCAATAGGTGGCACAGAACGAGAGTACCTGCAGGTTAATTATGCTAATAGCGATGTCTTATATGTTCCGGTTCATCATGCTGATAGGTTGAGCAGGTGGATCGGTCCGGACGATAGATTACCCACGATGCATCGATTAGGTGAAAAATCCTGGAGGCGGGCCAAAGCCAAAGCCCAAGAAGCTGTCGATGAACTGGCAGACGATCTGCTAGATCTGTACGCAGCCCGGGAGACAATTGCCGGCCATGCCTTTACGCCCGATGACCAGTGGCAGGCCGAGCTGGAGGCGAGCTTCCCCTATCGAGAAACGGATGACCAGCTCCAGGCGATTGCTGAAGTCAAGGCTGATATGCAACGTCCTTACCCGATGGACAGGCTCATTTGCGGCGATGTGGGCTATGGTAAGACAGAAGTTGCCTTACGAGCGGCTTTCAAAGCGGTGATGGATGGTAAACAGGTTGCCATGCTAGTGCCCACTACGGTTCTTGCCCAGCAACATTATAATACCTTTCAGGAACGGTTGAGACCTTTTCCCGTTGAAGTCGAAATGTTATCCCGCTTTCGAACGACAACACACCAGGAAACCATCGTCAAAAAGCTACGTGAAGGCCAGCTAGACATTGTAATCGGTACCCACCGTCTCTTCTCCGGTGATGTTTCGTTTAAGGATTTAGGTTTGCTTATCATTGACGAAGAACAACGNNCCAATCCCACGTACCCTTTATATGGGCCTGGCTGGTGTGCGAGATATCAGCCTCATCGATACAGCGCCGGCCGATCGACTACCCGTGCAGACATTTGTTGGCGAAGGTGATGATACGTTAATTCGGCGGGCGATCTTGCGTGAAATCGACAGGGGTGGGCAAGTATATTATGTTCACAATCGCGTGCAGACGATTGGGAATGCCTTTATGAGGCTGAATTACCTGGTTCCGGAAGCGAACATCGCCATTGCCCATGGCCAGATGAGCGAAAGAGAGCTGGAAGNNATCGTCGAACGCGCCGATCGTTTTGGCCTGGCCCAACTCTACCAGCTACGCGGTCGCGTCGGGAGGGGAATTCGGCGAGCCTATGCCTTCTTTTTACACCAACCCTGGCACCGGTTGACGAACGACGCCAAAGCCCGATTGGAAGTAATCGCCGCTCAAACCGAGTTAGGAGCGGGCTACACGATTGCCTTGCGGGATTTAGAAATTCGGGGTGCTGGTGATTTATTAGGGGCNNTTATATCGGCGGATGGCCGTTTTAGATTCATTAGATGAGATCGATGAAATGGCGGCCGAGTTGGCCGACCGTTTCGGTCCAATTCCGGATCCCGTAGATAATCTTTTATACCAACTGCGAACTAAGGTTTTAGCCCGGAAGGCTGGCGTGGCCGGTATCACAACCGAAGCCGGTCAGATTCAAATCCGATTTCCGGAAGGCAATGGCCAAGCCCGTCCCCAGCTTCAGCGATATTTAGGACAAGGTGTTCGGGTTAGTCGTAAGGGAGTTTGGCTTGGCCGGGATATGACAACCCATGATTGGCAGGTGGCGTTGGTTCAGACCTTGGAAAAATTACAAATGATAAATGATGGGGACCAAAACTAACTACCAAGACCAAGGGGTGATTGCCCTTGGTAATTGATGCGGGCTATAATGCAGCCATGAGAATTCAGTTTTACGATGATCCCATTAGAGGACTTCGCCCACGAGAAGAGGTGCGGTTTAATCAATTGGGCTTATTCGTCTACGAAGATGAAAAACGTGTCGCTCTCGGTTTCGATATAACACCTTTTTCAGAAAGACCATCCATTCAGGTCATCGTAAAGGATATTGAGGGTGAAGAGGCCGCCAATTTGACTGTTATTGAAGCATTGCAGCCAAATTTCAATATCACGATTCATCTCCGCAATGAGTCGCCAAACGGAGTATATCATCTGGAAGCGATCTTGTACTACATAGAGGAAGATGGTAATCGGCAGGTCGTCGATAGTACAAAGAAGTCATTTGATGCCACCCAACCTGGCGAACAATAGGTGGTTGATTAACATATTGCCAGGTATCATTGCTAAGATAAAAACAGAAAGTGAACCCAGTCGTCGCGTATTTCGCCAATTACATTTGAAAATCACTCTTTTGTGAAATATGACAACTAAATCACTTGTCGGTCAAACCTTTGGTAAATATCGTATTGTTGAACCACTAGGTCGGGGGGGGATGGCCGAAGTTTATAAAGCGTACCAAGAAAACCTCGATCGTTACGTCGCCATCAAAGTGATGCATGCTTTTCTTGCCGATGAAGAAGATTTTATGGCTCGTTTTCAGCGGGAAGCAAAAGCCATGGCCTCCTTGAATCACAATAATATCGTCAGCGTTTATGATTTTGACGTCCAGGATGGTATGTCCTACATCGTCATGGAATTTGTGAGTGGTGGGACGCTGAAGAATCGGCTGGAAGAACTATCCCGAAGTGGCAGTCGGATGCCCTTGACAGAGTCTACTCAGCTCGTAATGGAAGTAGCTGGTGCGTTAGCCTATGCTCATGCGCAGGGCATGGTTCACCGGGACATTAAACCCGGCAACATAATGCTGAGTGAAACGGGCCATGCCGTCTTAACAGATTTCGGCATTGCCAAGATTCTGAGTGGACCAACGGTGACGGCAACAGGAGCAATGATTGGCACGCCAGCTTATATGTCGCCAGAACAGGGCCTAGGTCAGCCCGGCGATGAGCGGAGCGACTTATATGCACTTGGCGTTTTGTATTATCAAATGACTACCGGCCGCTTACCTTATGACGCCGATACCCCTTTGGCTGTGATCTTGAAACACGTCAATGAACCGATTCCGCAGCCCACTGAATTCAACGAAAGTTGTCCGGATGAGATACAGGCAGTCGTGGTCAAGGCGATGGCCAAAGATCCAAAGGAGCGCTATCAGTCTGCAAAGGACATGATGGTCGATTTGAGGGATGCAGCAAGTTCCAGCAACCTTGAAATTGCCTCGGCCGCAGTATTTGCCGCCGTTCGTGACCGGCCGACACCCGTACCCGAGGCGAAGGCTGAGGCAACCAGGGTATCACCTCCAGAAGCCACAGTCGTGGCCCCTATAAGGGAAGCAACTCCCCCGCCAGCAGGTGCGACTCGCGTGGCATCGCCTGGGGCCATTTCTGAAACAGAGATCGCTGGTCCTGGACCGGCCGCCGCACCACCAACGATTGTCGCCCCACCCAAAGAAGTTGAACCCGAAAAAAAGAAAAGCAGGTTATGGATCGTTGGTCTTGTCCTGTTGTTCCTTGTGCTTGCTGCTGGTGTTGGTGGGGTTTTTATAGTCTTCGCGGGCCGAGGCAGCGCGACACCTACGCCCGAAGAGGCCATCGTCGCCGTCCGTCCGACGGACATCGTTGAGCCGACCGCCACACCGGAGGAAGAGGAAATAGTGCCCACGGCCGATAATGTTTCGACGGCTGTAGCGCTTATTGCAGCAACCCTCACTGCCCAGCCCACTGCCACAACAGAACCGACCTCTACGGCAAAACCAACTGTCACTTCGACACCTGATGCAACAGCTACATTCTTGGCGGGCTGTGAGGAAGACGTCGAGTTGGTGAACAGCTATACATTCCAAAATCAGAACAACAGCTCTTCGCCCACAGGTATCGATTTCACCATGAACTGGGTGATTAGGAATTCTGGAACATGCCCTTTACCATCTGGATTAGACCTCGTTTTTGATAGCGGTCATGAGTTTGAAGGAACTGGTCCAGTCAAAATGGATCAAGCTTTAGATCCGGGTGATGAGACCACGCTAAGTACTACGTTATCGGCACCGGATTCTCCAGGCCGGTACGATAGTTCCTGGCAGCTTCTCGATGAGGATGGTAATCTCATTGGTTCGGCTCTCGATTTCGAGATCCTTGTTTATGTGCCCCAAACGCCAACACCAAGGGCCACCAATACGCCGGTTGCCACGCCGACGCCCTCAGAACCCTTCCGATTCGATGCCTCAGCGGGTAATTGTGTTTATGATGATGCTGATTGGAAGTGTGATCTATATGTGAATGTCTATGGCGGTATTGGACCTTATACCGTTCTGATATCGGACAAAGTGCCCCCCAGCCAGTACAAAGGTGCCGGACCCTTCACTCACACTATTTTATCCAGACGATGCAATCCCTGGGTGAACAAGATAACCGTACGGGATTCAGCCGGGCAGGAATTATCCACTGACAGATACTTTGATCCAAATCAATTGTTTCAGGGTGGGTGTTTAGCACCACCATTTGAAGGCTAGGAGCGATTGTTGGCCGATGAGGATCCATCGGCATGATGGTGAGAGACATATCGTTTAACGAATATCAATGAATAGGCAATACAAGAGATGTTTCGGGATATTGAACTACCCACTTTCCGAGTTGAGGCCGTGTTGCAGGATTATCTCTTGCGGGCGGATCTGCAGCCTCGAGGCGACTTATTAGGTTATCTTAACGACCGGAATTGGCATTTTATACCCTTTCGTAATGGGGAGTTACATGCCTTAGCGGTCGATAGGCGGGTTGGAGCAATGCCACAGGAATTGGCCACGGTGAATAAGAATTGGATCGCCGTGTTGAGTGTTTTGAATAAAGACCAAGCGGCTAATTTAAATCTCCAAATAACAACCCGGCCGGCCGTCTTTTACTTCGATCACTTTGCTGCTCAGGGTCAACTGCATGTGGCCCCCGACTCTCCCGACGAAGACCTGTTAGATGAGATGCACAATTTTTTCTCGGTGAGTGACGCCGTCTTATTTCCGATCCGGCCGCTGGCCATACCTCCGACCAAAGAGGTGCCGGTTCTTTTTATTAACCGAACAATGATTCAGGCCTATCACGTATTAAAGAAGTCTTAATGGTAGGAAAAGCATTTTTTACCTAGCCCGGGCCCCGGAGTTCAACAAGCCGGTCGAGTTTCGACTTGGTTTCTCGCCACGTAATTTTCGAAAGACCCAACCTATCGCGAATCTCATTCGGTTCAACGCCTTCCTGATAATCTCGCAGCGCAGAAGCCCAACGCAAATTCTCGAAAGATAGGCGTCCTTGCATCAAGCCGGCCGCTTCTCCAACATCACTCAATATATATTCCAGGTTCCGGGCCGTGCAGGTAAATAAAGTGTCGGGTGGATCGTATAGCTCGAGATATTCTTCTAAAATGTCCAGCCATTCTGTTTCTAAAGCGATTTTCCGTTCTTTGTAGCGCATTCGTGGGTTCTTGTAACGGACGAATAGATAAGGGGCTTGGGGGTCCTCACGATCGATATGGTTCGGTACGATGGTCATGGCTTCGCCCTTTTTAATCCCGGTCTGGAGCAGTAACGTTAAGAGCAGGTGGGGACGGACATCAGGCTTCTTTCCCTCAAAGCCTTCTCGCAATGATTGGGTTATTGCCAATGCTCGTTCGATTTCCGCGTCAGAGGGTATGTCAGGCAAGGGGCTGGAAACACTGATTTGGATGACGGCCGTCGATGGATCAGTCGCTAAAACGCCACTCTCATGGAGCCAGCCAAAAAATACTTTCAGCGTCGTCACCCGCCGGGCATAGGATTTCCTGCTGCAGGGAACGCCTCTCTCATAAACCAACCAATTTAAAAAATCGTTCAGGTTTTTAGTTCCAATCTCGCCAATTGGTTGGCCAATCCCAAGATATTTGCCTAACAAACGGATATCGCTGACGAAAGCCTTCCGCGTATTAAGGGAGAAACCCTCATTCTCCATGTGTTGGTCAAATCCGCCGAGGGCGGCCTGGATGGATGCATCTGCGGTCATGTATGGTTGCGATAGGGCGTCCGGGGGAAAAAGACTGGCTTGGCTTTCTTCGTTCACTACAACCTCCAATCGGATACCTTCATGCTNNACCTGTTATATAATTGTAGAGAATATGCTTTGCCGGGATCACGTTTCACGTTTTAAACATTAGGCCTTTTAAAATTTTGTATCTAGGCCATGATAGGCGAAACGTGGTAATTTCCCTAAGCGTTCACGTTTTGCGATTTACGATTACGTTATAGGAGAAACTCTCATGCATGTGCGCTGCACATACTGCCGCCAATCAAATAATTTATCTAGAGATTTCATGGTTCAAGCTGTTGCCGAGGCTCAAGAGCAAAAGCTGAAATATTTCAAGGTTGAGTGTATAAATTGTCGAAAGCTAATCAAGGTTCCGGTATCACAGATGAAACGGTATGTACCCGATTTACCTGCCCAAGCTGAGGAGGATACAGCTTAAGCAACTTTCATATTAGCCATTGTGATCGGGCAAATCGTGGAGTAATTTCCTGGGTGTTTTACTC
>DOXE01000043.1 GCA_003519205.1 Chloroflexota bacterium | reverse complement strand
GTATCACGAATTGGCTGATTGCACGAGTGAGTACGTCGAGCTAGGACTCGACCGTCGGCTCAGGCGTCGGGGTGGCCGTAGAAGGCGGTGGCAGAGGCGTTTCCGGGACAGATGTTGACGTTGCCGGCGGTGGGTTCACCGGCGTTGCCGTCGGAGTTAAGGTTGCCGTCGGCGTGGAGGTCGCTGTGGGCGTTGCCGTCGGCGTGGGAGTATCGGTTGGCGTAGGCGTCTCTGTTGCCGTGGGCGTGGGCGTGGGAGTTGGCTCGACGATCATCACCGGTACGCGGGCTTCAATTGAGATGGGATCTGTCTCGCCAGTGTAAGGATTGTCAGGACCGAGAACGATCAGCCGGATCGTCGCTGGTCCACCCTCAAGTTCTAACGTATCCCAGAGAGCCAGTAGCCCATTTTCTACGATGTGAGTCCTCTGTTCCTGTACCGGTGCCCATCCTTGTGGATCGTGGGATAGGCCAAAATCCACCAGGTATCCGCCATAATTTGGTCCGATTGCAGTGCCAAAGATCTCAATCTCGCCGGTAAGGGAGTCCATGGGACCTGGCAGGGTTATCGCTGCGCGGGGTCTGGGCGTATTTCCGTCGCAAGCGGCCGCTGGTGGAAGGCGGAGTGGCAAAGATACATCTCGGGTCCCAGCCCAAGCCTGACCGGCTGGCGAGCGCTCAAGCCACGCTTGGGCATTTTGCTCTTCCCGCGGCAAGATCTCTTCCCGGCCATAGGCCACAAGATTAAAGAAAGTCGCTTCATAAACCGACTCGGTACAATTTTGGTTGGCTATAAGATTTGTCCACAGATCGACGAATTGGGGTTGCAGAAAATCTTTTTCACTTCCTGATGGTAATTGATTTTGAGCAAACTGTTCCGTGATCTGCCGATCACAACCAGGACCTGGTCGAGCGCCTGAATCTGCACAAATTTCGATGTCGACGATGGCCGGTGGGCGTTCAAACCCACTTGGTTGCCGGTTTGCCAGATAGCCGGACATGAAACGGTTCCATATGGGCGAGGCCATACGATAACCCGATTGGGCCTCTCCCACCGGCCTGTTATCTGTATTTCCAACCCATACGGCGGTTACGATCTCTGGCGTATAGCCTATCGTCCAGCCATCTCTGACGTCTGAGCTTATCGTGCCTGTAGTACCCGTCTTGGCTGAAACTTGATGGCCGTTAACCACCAGATTGTTGTTTGGGCCAAACTCCGGCTGGCGAGCTTCGTTGTCTGATAAAATGCTGCTTAATAAATAGGCATGTTCCGGCCGGACCACTTGACTGGCGGCTTCGCCGGCCGGCTGATGTTCAAAAAATACCTCACCCNNCACACCGAATGCACCAGCCATATCGACTGGTGGGATCTCTCCCCCACCCAGGGCTAACGATAAACCATGATCCCTGGGCGAACCGTTTTCAACACAACCCTGATCTTGCAGAGTGGTTAAACCAACTTTCTGCACATTATTGATGAAGTTGCACACGCCGACGAACTCCAGGGCTTTCACGGCCGGTATGTTGTACGAGTTACCAAGCGCCGGTCTTACTCTCATTGGACCATGAAACTGATCGTCGTAGTTTTTCGGCTCATACGGTGGGTTGACGCCATCTGGAAATTGAGTCGGCACATCCCAGATCAACGTTGATGGCGTCCAACCTTGCTCAAAAGCCGACAGATAAACCAGGGGTTTAATTGCCGATCCAGGCTGGCGTGGTAACAGGGCCATATTCACCTGCCCGCTGATGGTCTCGTCGTTGTAGTCGACGCTACCTACTAAGGCCAGGATCTCACCTGTCTGGGGTTGGACAGCAACCAGGGCACCATTATTTGCACCCGCGGCATTTATCTCAGCCCGGCTTGAGGTTAGCGTGTCCTCGGCCAAACGCTGAACCGCCGGATCGAGGGTGGTGAACACCCGTAATCCTCCCTGGTAGATAGCTTGCGCACCAAACTGCTCTTCTAACTGCTGGAGGACGGTGACCGTGAAGTGTGGGTGACGGATGGTGATATCGGGTGGTTGCATATTCCTGACGACCGGAGCTGATTCGTCGATGGCGGCTTGGGCTTCGTCCATGGTTATATAGCCAGAGGATACCATTAAACCCAGAACAACCCTTTGGCGGGCCAATGCCCCTTCCGGATTTGTATAAGGATCCCAGAGTGCTGGCGCCTGAGGTAAACCTGCCAAGAGCGAGGCCTCGGCCAGGGTCAAGTCGGCCGCCGGTTTATCGAAGTATGTCTGGGCTGCTGCCTCGATGCCATAGGCACGATTACCATAATTGATCTCATTGAGATATAGCTCCAAAATCTCATCCTTTGGATACGTACGAAAGATCTCGGCCGCCAGGATGATCTCCTTTACCTTTCGGCTAAACGTTCGTTGGGTTCGCTCCTCTTCATCCAGCAAGAGTGCCCGGGCCAATTGTTGGGTGATGGTGCTGGTCCCAGCAACAGGTTCCTGTTCTTGCGTCGCCTGAAGGATAGCTCGGACAAGGCTAATGGGGTCAAAACCTGGGTTTGAATAGAAACGTTCGTCCTCGGTCGCAATAGTGGCATTCTGCAAATCAGGGGCGATTTCGTCTAGCGTGACATAGGTGCGGTTGCCAAGATTGGGATCGGCCAATGAATAAAGCAAGTTTCCTTCACGATCCAGGATCTGCGCGGTCTCAAAGGTGCTGGCGCGATTTCGAAGTTCGCTGGGCGGCGGCAATTGTCCGGCAATGATCACGTAACCCAGGCTCCCGGTCGAGATTGCCAGAACCACGCCTACGATAAGGAAAATGATCCCAAGCAGAAGTATCTGGCCCAAGCATCCCGTCCAATTACGGCGTGCCCTTATACCTGTATCCCTTGGCTCAGAAACGAACTTTTCATCGGGGATGACAACCTTGACCGGTGCCTGCTGCCGAATTGGTGGTTTCTCTGGTCTCGGCCTCCCCGGCGTTGCCGGTCGCGGTACCGCTTGTGGAGGTTGAGTTGGCATCTCCGATATGGGTATCTGATCGAGCTCTTGATCGGGTGGCACCCCGATCTGCGTTTGGCCAGGAAAAGCACTGAGAGGCTGCACTTGTGTGGCGTCCTCGTCTTCGAGGGGGGGTTGGGCAGGTGGAACTAGATCCTGGGCGGTAAGTCGCAGGGGTGGCGTTACGGCCGGAGGCAATTCGGACGGCACCGCCGGCCCGGTCGGCGTCACTTCATCGTCAGGAGGGATGTCGTCAAGATCAACCACCAGTGGAGCTGGGACTGGGGTCCCCGAGGCCTCGTTAGAAGTCTTATCGGAGGTTTGACTATCTGGGTCTGTTTGAGCTGTCTGCCTCTTACCGGCATCTCCTGTAGAGGGATCGCCCAACTCACGCATGAGATCCAGGAGCGAGATCGTATCCGGCTCTTCGGCCGGCCGTCGGCTTGCCCTGGCATCTTGGACCTGATCCGCTGATCCAGGTGCCTTTTCAGGCTCGTCTTTGCCTGATTCCTCAGGTTCTCTTGCCGGTTTTTCCTGGTTTTCCGCCATCAGATCTTAACGAATTCATTCATATTTGAGCAGCGGGTATGCTACCATCCGAGATATAGACGTCGTCGGAAAGCCAGGAGTTCCCTATCCGTAGCATAATTTTTCATTGAAACTCAATGGATGAGAGCCTTAATCGGGTTTACTTCTAACGAGCACGACTATATTGCCTCGCTGAACCACCCGGTCATCTTGATTTAACACACTTACTTTGCCGACGATGCTGCCACCACCCAAGCGTGGCAAAGCTTTTGTCTCGGTAATTTCAAACATAGCTCGAATCGTTTCGCCGATCATGACGGGCAGACTGAATTTCCAATCCAGTTCCCTGAAAGCCAGCACCGTGCCTTCCATGACGCCAGTTTGTACCAACAAGCCGATGGTGATCGAGACGATCAAAAGGCCATGAGCAACTCGTTCGCCAAATTCGCCACTGGCTGCATATTCAGCATCGACATGCATCTGATTGTAATCACCTGAAATCCCTGCGAAGTTTACGATGTCGCTTTCGGTGATCGTTCGACCAGCCGTCATGATGCTCTGGCCAACTTCAAATTCCTCGAAATAACGGCCGCGTGGCCGAAAGGTTAAGTCACTCATTCACTCACTCTCTTCCATTGCTGGCTGCAGCTAGCTTGGCTGCCTCGTCAGCTACTGTCAGGGCGTCGATGAACGGATCAAGCTCTCCTTCCATCACAGCCGGTAAGTTATAGCTGGTGAAGGAGATTCGATGATCGGTAACCCGCCCCTGTGGATAGTTATAGGTACGAATCTTTTCGCTACGGTCGCCCGTGCCAACTTGAGCCTTGCGATCGGCCGCCACAGATGCATGTTGTTTGGCATCTTCCATCTCTTGTAAACGGGCCTGGATGATGCCCAAAGCCAACCGTTTATTTTGGGTCAGACTTCGCTCTGATTGGACCTTGACCTGGATGCCGCTCGGCTTATGGACGACGCGCACGGCCGTGGCATTCTTCTGCATATGTTGGCCACCAGGACCGGAGGAGAAGGTCGAAGTGATATCGAGATCCTTTTCATCCAGCTCTATTTCCACATCCTGAATCTCGGGCATCACAGCCACAGTGGCCGTACTTGTATGGATGCGACCTTGTGATTCGGTGATGGGTACTCGTTGAACCCGGTGAACGCCACTTTCAAACTTAAAGCGCGAGTAAGCCCCCTTCCCTTTGACGGCTAAAAAAACTTCTTTGTAGCCGCCGACGCCGGTGCTATTTTCACCCAAAATGTCAGTCTTCCAACCCCGGCTTTCGGCGTAACGCAAATAAAGCCGTAGCGANNCTCCATCTCCGACCTTTCCTGGGCGAGTTCGGCTAACTTTTGGTAGTCAGCCAATACTTCTGGTTCAGCCATTTGGCGTTCAAGTTCCTCATATCGTTCGACGACTTTAGCTATCTTTTCTAGCATCTTCTCTTCCGGTACTTCAGATGTTTTCGGAGCAGGATCACTCTGGTTATTGGTGCAAGATAGGCTCCTGCTGCCCAGTGCAATTCTGCACTGATCCAAGCGAAGAGATTATAACGATAGGGTGAGGTGCGTCAAGCATGTTCAGCGGACTTACATCCGCGCCTCTATTGTCACCCTTGATTTGAGAGATAAAATAAGCTGGCGATTAAGTAAATGAAACGCGACTATCATCGCTGGTATAGTCCGTCCCTCGGACGGGACATGGAATTATTGGTGTTCGGGCATGCCGGAGCCCGGCTGCTGGTTTTCCCTACTTCGATGGGCCGTTTTTACGAATGGGAAGATCGAGGCATGGTCGGCACCCTGAGTGAACATTTGGAACGCGGCTGGATTCAAATGTTTTGCGTTGACAGTATTGACGCCGAAAGTTGGTATGCGCGTTGGAAACACCCGGCCGACCGGGCATGGCGGCAACTACAATATGATAACTATTTATTGTACGAGGTATTACCATTAACACGACAGATTAATGACAATCCCTTTATGACCACCACCGGCGCCAGTTTCGGTGCCTATCACGCTATCAATTTTGCTTTCCGACACCCCCAGCTAGTCGGCCGAACCATCGGCCTCAGCGGGATCTATGATATCTCTGGCTGGACCGACGGCTACCACGATGACAACGTTTACTTCAATAACCCCATGAGTTTCATTACTAACGAGCACGACTGGGGTCGAATGGCGGCTTTGCAACGTATGGATATCATCCTGGTAACCGGAGCCGACGATCCATTACGCTCGTCCACCGACGAGATGTCGGCCATTCTATGGCGCAAGGGCATCGGTAACGCGCTACGGATTTGGGATGGTTGGGCGCACGATTGGCCATGGTGGAACCAAATGATCGTTCACTATATCGGTGGCCATGACTAATTGTAAAAGAGGAGATGTCGATGACGCTAAAAGTTGGATTGCTTGTCGGGCAGGAGTGGTCATTTCCGCCGGCTTTCATCGGAGAAGTAAACAATCGTGATGTTGGGGTATCGGCCGAATTCGTCAAACTAGGTGGTACGAAGATGGACGAACCCAACCCTTATGCTGTCATCATCGACCGCATATCGCATGAGGTCCCTTATTACCGCTCCTATTTAAAAAACGCTGTTTTGCAGGGCGTCTCCGTCATCAATAACCCTTTCATGTGGACGGCCGACGACAAATATTTTGAGGCATCATTGGCCAACAGATTAGGTATTGCCAGCCCAAAAACCATCGTCTTGCCAAACAAGGATTACATCCCGGGGATCGTTCACCCGGACAGCTTGCGCAACTTGATCTCGCCAATGGATTGGGGATATATCGTCGATTATGTGGGATTACCGTGCGTTCTAAAGGATGCCCATGGTGGCGGATGGAAAGAAGTGTATATCTGCCATTCCGTAGAAGAATTGATCTACAATTACAACCAGACTGGCCTGCTTACAATGGTGGTTCAGGAATTCATCGAGTGGGAACATTACGTTCGTTGCATGTGCCTGGGACAAGAAGAGATCCTGCCTATTAAATACAACCCGCACGAGCGTCGTTACTACGTCGAACACAACCACCTGACACCTGAGTTAGGTCAGAGAATCTTCGAAGATTCTCTGAAACTTGTACGGGCTCTTGGATATGATATGAACACCGTGGAGTGGGCGATCTGCGATGGTATTCCTTACGCCATTGATTTCATGAATCCGGCCCCTGACATGGATATTAATTCGTTGACGCCTTTCTATTTTGAATGGGTGGTCAAAAAAATGGCCGACATGGCGATCAGATTAGCAAAAGAACCACGGCCGCAATTGGATGAACTAAAATGGAGCGAGTTTTTTTAATGGAGGGCTGATGTCTGAAACGTGATGCGTGACGATACAAAGTAATACATAATAGGTAAAGTGTGATTACGATGTCATTACGCTTTACGCTATACGTATCACGTTTCGCGTCTCCCTGTCTGGCAACTTTCCATGTTACTTCAAGAGGCCATCCAAACCTATCACGATTTGTTGACTGATCAGCTCGCGCAAGACTCGCAAGCCCAATTGGACGACCAACTTCGTCGACGAGGACTCTTTTTTGGCGATCGTCCCCTGTGCACCGTGTTGCGGCCGCGTTTTTTCACGCCAAGGCAATATCGTTTCCTTCGTAGCCGGGTCAGGCTAATCCTGGGGGCGTTCGACAAAGCATACCGGGCAGCTATCGCCGATCCACAGATCTTAGACCAATTTCAACTGGAAGGATGGGAAAAGGAACTCGTCCGGCACGATCCAGGATTTCGTAGCCCAACGCCGGTTTCTCGACTGGACGCCTTTTTCATCACCAACCGGGATGAGCTACGATTCACCGAATACAACGCCGAAGTGCCCGCGGCTGGCGCCTATGGGGATGCCTTCGCCGAAGTCTTTTATGGCTTACCAGTGATGCGCGAATTTATGCGCCATTATGAAGTCATCAACCTGCCAACACGCCATCTAGTCATGCATGCCCTGATGGACGCCTATGAACAATGGCGCGGCCGGCGTGAAATGCCGAACCTGATCATCCTTGATTGGCAAGAAGTGCCTACTTACAGCGAATTCCGGCTCTTCCTTGATTATTTCCACTCCCAAGGCCTCGACTGTGTGATCGCCGACCCGCGCGAGATGGAATATCGTGACGGAAAACTTTATGCCGGAAAATTCCAGGTCGACCTCATCTACAAGCGCGTCCTAATTACAGAGCTCGTCGAAAATGGGGGTTTGGACCATCCTGTAATACAAGCCGTACGTGATAATGCCGTTTGTATGGTAAACCCATTCCGCTGCAAGATCTTATACAAGAAGACCAGCCTGGCCGTACTCAGCGATGAACGAAACCAAGCTCTCTTTGACACCGAAGAATTACGGGCTATTGACGATCATATCCCCTGGACAAGAACTGTGGAGGAGCGACACACGGTTCATAGAGGAAAACCAGTGGACTTGATACCTTATGTCCTTAATTATAAGGATCGCTTTGTATTG
>DOXE01000358.1:2756-8527 GCA_003519205.1 Chloroflexota bacterium | reverse complement strand
GCCACTTCGGCTAGTAGCTCACAGGGGCTGGGGAGAGTTACTGATTGGCCTGAATTTTGGTGTCCTTTTGGTTGGCGGCACAGTATATGCCCTCACAGGTGCTGTTTCGTTAGTCGATTTCTTGCTGGGCATCCCCATTGGATTACTGATCACGGCCATACTCTGGATCAACGAGTTCCCCGANNGCCTTTGGCATCTTGCTCTTTGGTGTTCTAGTCGGGGTATTGCCTTGGAGCGTCTTATTGACCTTCCTCGCGCTGCCCTTTGGCGTCTATACGACGATTACACTTTTCCGCCATTACGCAGACCGCAGCCTTATTAAAGCCAACGCCTTTACGATCATGCTTCATGTTGCCGTTGGCGTTCTACTCGTCGTCGGGCTTCTATTGGCAGGGCAGGTAACCAATGTAGTCATGTAATTTTCTGCCTTCGGTGCTACTACATCCCCAACCAGGCTCTTCCTACAATTGTGGGAAGAGCCTGGTTTACATTTTTCTTCTTTGAATTTCGGCCTTCCAATCCCTCCTAAAAACCATTATAATTAGCATCGATCAATAATTGGAGCTACCGTAAAGCACTTTACATTTGTGGGGAGTAGACATGCAGCATGTCTTCCTTTGAAGGGGGAATACGATGTTTTCTGCCGTTACTGTGGTGACGGCCGTCACCTCTGGAATTGGTTTTCTTCTCAATAGTGCGGTCTTGTATTTGGTCTTGTCTCAAGGACGGAGACGATACCATTATCTCTTTGCTGGTGTGCTGGCGATTTGCGCTGTGTGGGATCTGAGCATCTTCCTAATGATGGTCAGAAACAAACATGTACATGAGGTAGAGGCCATTGGTTACGCCATGATCCCGTGTGGGGCACTGCCAGCGCTCATCTATCACTTTGCCTGTTGTTATCTCAACCAGCCCCGCAAGTGGACGACGATTATCTTTTGGGCATTCGCCATCCTAGGGATCATTGCCATGCTTACAGGTCTGGCTGGTAGGATCGATGGCGTGTTCCACTATCCATGGGGGAATATCTTCCGGCCGGACCAGAAGTTGCAGGTCGCTTTTATTGCATCCTTGCCATTCTGGTATCTCGCCACGCTGACAGCATGCTGGCTTATTTACCAGGCTTATCATCAAGAAATCGATCCCATCGCCCGCCGCCACTTGCTCTACATCTTGGCCAGCCTTATTGCCATCTCGTTAGCTATCGTGAAGGTGGTTGTTGTTTTAGGCGTTCAGCATGGTTTTTATCTGACATTTGGCATGCTGTTTAACGACATCTCGGCCGCGATCATCGGCGTGGCCATAATTAAAGACCGCCTGTTCAACATCACCCCGATCATCAAATTGGGCCTCATCTATTCTGCATTGGCGATGTTGGTCATCTTTGTGTTCAGCTTTTCTGAGCACATATTGGCGTCTTATGTGGCGGAAAGGTTCGGCGGACATTCTGAGTTTCTACACGCGATCGCGATTGCGATAACAATCGCCGTTTTGATGCCTGTGAAACGCAGGGTCGAGCACGCCGTCGAGGTATATTTTGCCAATAAGAAGTTAAGATTCTAGAGTTCAACCATCTAGATATACGGGCATTTGAGCAACTTGGAGTTCGTTAGCATCAGTAATGAATTCGTGCTGGTTACCGGCTTCTAGGTAGATGCGATACACTTTCTCGTAACTAGATTTTACCGAGGCCAAACGAACAGCGAGGTGATTTATCGGTGAACGACAATAATTTTTTATCGAGTGGTATGGTGGATCCGGTTGAAATGCTGCCTGGCGTACATCGGCGAACGATGGTTACGACCGATGATATGATGCTGGTGGAAATTACGCTGGATAAGGGGGCGGTCGTTCCCATGCATCGCCATGCCAATCATCAGGTCGGTTACGTTATCAGCGGTGAGATCGAATTAACCATCGATGGTGTGGTACGGGTTTGCAAACCTGGTGATAGTTATGCTATGCCGGGAAATGTGGACCATCGCGCGCTGGCCGTGACCGACTGCCTGGTCATCGATATATTCGCACCGCCACGGGAGGATTATCGTTAGGCCGTCACAGGCGCAACCACTGGCACCACATCTAACCCGGCTAAGACTGCCTTTCCACGGACGGTTAGATCGGATATAAAGTTGAACTGCTCGCGTCCATCAATGGGGTAGGCCTTGAGCCGGTAATGGGTCCCCCAGGGTTTTTCTTGCACGATGACCGAAATCGGGCGGTTGATTTGCAGATAGGGACTTGTTAAGGCCACTTTGCGCAATTTCTGCCTTACTTGTTCAGCATCATGTTCGGGGTGTAAATAGAAGTCGGCCACACATAAATGCTCCCTGTTACCGTTATTGTCATTGTAAATGGTTGAGTCCCACAATTTCTTGTGCGGAATTAAGACCACAGAATCGTCGGGCGTCCTCATCTCGACGGCGCGAAATCGAACTGCAGTTACTTCTCCATATGCATCTCCAATCTGTATCCAGTCGCCAACCCGATACGGCCGCTCATAAATGGTAACGATCCCGGCTATCAAACTACTCGCATACTCTTGAAATGCAAAACCCAGCGCAATGACGACACCGCCTAACACAACCAGCACTTTTTCTGGGGTCGGATCAATGATTAAAGGCACGATACTTATTAAGGTCCCGACGATGATGGCCAGTTGCATGAGGGGCATAATGGACAATAGGATGAGGCGGAAACGACTGGGTGATTGCCTTGCTAGCCAGGGAAATAGCCATTGCACAAACCTCATTAGAAACCAGGCGAGGACGACGATTAGAATGATCCACACATAATTGATTTGGGTATTCAACACTCCATCGGTTTCGATCATGAGAGCAATCTCCTGAAATTTAGATGTTTGCTGAGGCCCGGCTTCGCTCGAGTAAACGGGTTTACGTGTAAACCTCCGACTTGGAACGCCATTTTTGGACTAATATTTTTTAGAGTTTACCTAAAACGCGTCTACCAGATAGCCTTCATTTTCCATGAACTGCCGCACGGCCGGATAGCCTAACAAAGTCACCCGCCATTGGTTGCCAGCCTTGACTTCAACCAGGTCTACATCCATGAGCTGGTTTAAGGTATGCCTGACCTGATTGTGAGAAAAGGGCAGTAGCATTTCTAGTAACTCGGCCGTTGCCCCACCATGTAACAACAAGGTGTGCAGGATGATAGATTCAGTCGTCCCAGCCGATTGTGGTACCGAAGGCAAAGGTAACTGAGACCACGGCTTGACCCAAACGGTGTACCAATCATCTACTCGGGTCATTTTTCGCTCGATTGTTTTTTTGGCGTCTGGAGTAACTTGCAGGCATTCTCGCCATATATTCCAGGCCACCATGGGCAGGCCTCGACTATAAGCCGCTAATTGTTTGACAAGATTGCCTGCGCCAACCCACTCTCCAAAAGCTTCCATCTGGCCCGGCTTTGCATTGCGGCGAATGAGATCTTCGTAGTTGGAATCCACCAAAAAAATGGGCTGTCCATTACTGGTGTCACGAAACACAAAATGGCCGCCATTGGTTCGTGCTAAAGTTGGCAACCAGAATTGCAGCCTTGTTCCGTCAATCGGGGCCAGGGTCAATGGCATTGGCAACATGGCATCAATATGCAGCGCCTTCACCAGATAAGCCCAAGCCCAACTATCACAGGCAATGAGGCACCTTCTTCGGGTTGACTCCAGCCGATCGAGCAGGCGGCTAATAAGTGCTAGGCCGTCCTGATGCCGCAAGAAACATTTGCCCAGTTGTGGGATAACAAGGGGTGCCAGCTCGTCGCCATTAATGTTTTCAAGCCAGGCGTTGCCGCCTGCTATTATCTTAGCCGGAGTTGGTGCGCCAAGTCTTGGCCACCCATTTCGACTTCCCAAAGTTGCTACTGCCTGCTCAACATTGCTTCCTGGAGGACCAACGATCACTTTCACGCTTTTCTTTGTATCTTTCGCGAAGCACCAGTCTTGCAGGGCGCCTTCAAGAGCTATCACCATCTGCTCCAGGTCTGGAACCGGTGCTGCTCGATTGAGCAGGTAAGGGGGGGCAGCGCACAGCTTGCCATTCGCAGAGTGTACTAGTCGGGTATTGGGACGTAACAGCCGGGAAACAGATGAAAGTCCGCCGCGCACGACTTCACTCGCCGGGGCACTGGGTTTCAAGTATTGGCTTAAGGAGATGTATTCCCAGATCGCTTTGTAAATGGTCAAATGCGATTGCCTCTCCTTACTTGCTCAAGCTTGCTCGCCTGGATTCCAGGAAAAGTCTACCGAATCTGTCGTTTGATCCATTGTTTTGTTACGCAAAACTTATCCACCATTAATGTGCAAGAGGTCCACAGGCACTTCTACAATAGCTGGTTTCTGATCCATGCTGACTCCAAGATCACAATTCATGAGCCGATTAACCGACCACGTTTCATCCTCCCTTGCTCCTTGCACTTGCCCTCTGCCCCCGACCCCCAACCCCTGGTCGCCGATCCCCGTATTACCAAAGTACCCCGGTCATGGGACAGAAGCACCAGCCATAAACTGTCCGCTTATCTTATATACTAACTCTGTCACAGCAGATGCCATCTCCTGTGGATGGTTGATCTGTTAGTACCTGGGTTGCGGATAGAGAGAAATTGAAGGGCCGGTATCGAAATTCAATAAGACAGAAATAATCCCGCCGAAACTCTTAGGATTACGGATCCTACGAGCTTTCGCAAGAAATCGGAGAAAGCGTTGTGCCCACGATAGCGGTTGAATGGTACATTAAAGGTAGCAGGCAAAGGAAAACTATTGACATGGAACGGCCAGTCACCATTGGCCGCCATCCAGCCTGCGACATTATCCTGGGCGATCCCCATGTTTCCCGCAAGCATGCCGCCATCTTTTTTAACAATGACAGTTTTCACATCCACAATTTGAGCCGGACCAACCCCATCATTTTCAATGATCGCTGGACCCTGGCCCATGATTTGAAAGCCGACCTCAAAGTTGGCGACAGCTTTATCGTCGGCCGGGTGCGTATGAAGGTTAAAAGGCCACGCCTCACCGGCGATATCGGCCTGGAGCCGGAAGTGGATCTTCAGGTTCAGTGTCCCTCTTGCGGGCAAATGTTTGACTATGGCCAGGATTCCTGCATCTGGTGCGGTACCTCTCTAGCCGAAGTCGATACGGTGGAGTTAGAAGAGCCAGGAGGGATTGATCGGCGAGCGAAACAGCGTGTAGCCCGAACGACCTCCTCGGGTCGATAGTACTCTTTGGCCGGGTCAAACTGCCTATAGCCACCAACCCCCAATTGTTTTAGAATATTTTAAGAAATATATCCCTGAAAAAATTGGATGTGGCGGTTATTCGATTACGGCTAGCCGTCAAACCTTTTGGAGTTAACAAGGTGTCAAAGCTCACATTAGAATGGCAAACCAACGGAAAAAAGCGTACCGAGATGATCGCTGACGGCAAGGAGGTAACTATCGGCAGGCACCCGGCTTGCGATATCATCCTGGGCGATCCCCACGTCTCTCGTAAACATGCGGCCATTTACTATCAGGCAGGTCGTTTCCATATTCAGAATCTCAGCCAGACCAACCCGGTCGTCATCAATGATCGTTGGGTCCTGGCACATGAATTAGAATCCGACCTGAAACCCGGCGACAGCGTCACTTTAGGTTTGGTCCGATTAAAGATCACCTTGAACAAACTCACTGCCAGCATTACTGATAGTCTTAACGGAACCGGCTCAATCGCCGGTATGATGGCCGTCTGATCGAACGAGCAATATCGAATTTGATAC
>DOXE01000358.1:0-2654 GCA_003519205.1 Chloroflexota bacterium | reverse complement strand
GAAGATGCCCGTTTACTCGTTCTGGTAGGTACTCGCAAAGGCGCCTTCTTTTTCGAAAGCGACCCCTCCCGTCAAGAATGGCGACTTCACGGCCCCCATTTTCCTGGCTGGAGCCTTCAGCACATGAAGTACGATGCCCGTAGCGGTTTACTCTACGCTACCTTGGACCATGCTGTCTATGGCAGCAACGTCCACCGCTCGGCCGACCTGGGCCGGAGCTGGCAGATGGTCGGCGCTCCCGATTTTCCTGAGGGAGATGAACGGACTGTCACTCGCCTCTGGCACATCCAACCGGGACATCCCAGCCAGCCCGGCCGGATCTGGTTGGGAGCCGATCCTGGTGTCCTCTTCCGTTCAGACGATGATGGCCAGACATGGACTGGCGTCCCTGGCATCAACGACCATCCGACCCGGGAAGGCTGGCAGCCTGGGGCTGGTGGTATGATGGTCCACACTATCATCCAGGATCCGACCGAGGCCGACCGTATGTTTGTGGCTATCTCGGCCGCCGGGGTATTTCGCACCAACGACGGCGGCCTGAGCTGGCAGCCCAAAAACAAGGGTGTCCGGGCCGATTTTCTTCCCGATAAGTATCCGGAGGTTGGCCAATGTTGCCATCACCTGGTTATGAGCCCCCAAGATCCCAACGTGCTTTACCAGCAGAACCATTGTGGTGTTTACCGCACCCTCGATGGTGGGGACAATTGGGAGGATATCGGCACTGACCGGCTGCCGGCCACTTTCGGCTTTCCGATGGCCATCCACCCCCGCGACGGCCGAACTGTTTACATCGTTCCCCAACATAGTGACGAGTTCCGCTACACGCCCGAAGGTAAATTCCGCGTCTTCCGCTCCAGAGACGGTGGTGAAAGCTGGCAAGGTCTGAGCGACGGTTTGCCCCAGGCTGACGCCTACCTGAACGTCTTCCGGGAAGGATTAGCCACCGATTCGCTCGACCCGGCCGGCGTCTACGTTGGCACCGGCACCGGCCAGGTCTTTTACAGCCGAGATGAAGGAGACACCTGGCAAGTACTATCCGACACTTTACCTCCGATTTATTCCGTCGGGACGGCCGTCATTCCCTGAGCAGAACCGCCTTTTGTCTGATACATTAAGAAATAATGACACTTAAAATCATCCATGCTACACTGGTTGTACTCATATCTAAGGACCCAGATGGAATCTCTCCGAAGGTCACCTGGATGTGAGGTGCTGATAAGGAGGTCAACTAACTCGTCCCTGACAACCTTGACTTGCCAATTACCACTTGCCACCTGCAATCTACCACCTGCTACCTACTTCTTGCTACTTACTAGGTGTTGGATCATCAAATCAGCAACTTAATTTGATAATCATCGTAGAGGTAGACGGCCTGTTTTTTCACTAATTGGCCTGGTTGGTGTACAATAGTCAATCTGGCGGTTGACGGTCGATATTCAACGCGTGTAACCATTGTCGCCGTCGATTTCATGAACAAATATGGGACCAGCATGGGCCCTTTTTTTGTCCTGATCCTGAATTTGTTCATCGCCACGTTTGCACAGTTTATTGACGTAAAGGAGCTTTAACAATGAGCAAACGAGTGGCTGTCCTCGTCGGAGGTGGCGATGTACCCGGCCTGAATAATTGCCTGAAGGGGCTGGTTTACAATCTGATTGACGAGGGATTTGAACCTATCGGCGTTCGCAAAGGCTGGAACGGATTCATTAATTATAACCCCCACGACCCCAGCACCTATGGCGACAACTTCACTGAGTTAACCAAAGCCATGATCCGTCCTATTGACCGGATGCATGGATCCTATTTGCATTCTTCGCGTATTAGTTTGCGGGAAGTGCCCCGATCGCAAATTCCCCCGTTTCTACGACAAGGCCAGGAAGAGTCGCAAGACCTGAATGACCATATCGTCGATGTCTTCCAACGCCTCGACTTTCACGCCATGGTCATCTTGGGTGACGACGACATGCTAATATGTGCGGCCGATCTGAGCCGGCAAGGTTTGCCCATCGTGGCTATCCCGAAGACGATTCACAACAATATCAATGGCACGGATTATACCATCGGCTTTAGCACCGGCCTGGCCCGGGGCGTATCTTTCATAAACGAACTACGCGCTTTGGCCGGATCCCGCGAGCAGGTGATCGTCGTCGAGACTTTTGGTGTGGGTTCAGGCCTAAGCTCGCTCATGATCTCCTTCCTGGCCCATGTGGATCGAGCCGTCATACCCGAAGTGCCCTATGACCCGGAAAAGCTGGCTTTGTTGACCATGAATGATAAACGGACCACCCCAGGAAATTATGCCGTGGTTACCATCACCGATGGTTCGACCATCGTTCCAGACAAAGTCACCCAGTATTTGCCCTATCTATTGCCTGATAACGAACAGATCATTGGCCTTGAAAAGGGGCTATCGGGTAGTGGGCTGGTTGCGGCTCACCTGATGCAGAAGTTGACGGGTGAAGAGGTTTTTCTCCAATCCCTCACCTACTTGCTGCGTACAGGTCCGCCGGATGGTCAGGACATGTTAGGAGCGATGAATTTTGCCATTTTGGCTGGTCGCCTGGTACGGGACGGTAACTTTGGCACCATGACTGCCTACCAGCAACGCTACAACTTGACTCATGTAGATCTGCAAATCGTGACCGAAGGTATCA
>DOXE01000236.1 GCA_003519205.1 Chloroflexota bacterium | reverse complement strand
GCCGTCGGGGATGTAGGCCACGTGCGCCTTGCCCAAAAAGGGCAACATGTGATGCTCGCACATGCTAAAGAATTCGATATCTTTGACGACGATCATCTCATCATACTCGACGTCAAAAAGAGCGCCGTTGACCAGTTTGACCGGATCCGTATCATAGCCAGCCAATAATTCATCGTACATCTTTGCCACCCTATGTGGCGTACGTTGTAGACCTTCTCTCTCGGCGTCTTCACCAACATTAGTCAAGATGGATCGCACAGCATCCTCTATTGCCTGTTTCCGGTCACCAACTTCATCTCCATTTCCATCGATTTTCTCGGGCTGGTCAATATCAACTCGAGGGTCGCTCAATATCCAGGTGGCACCATTAAGGTTTGTCACCCCGATTACTTCCTTCGTTCCATTAAGTTCACTCATGCTAATTCTCCTTATATGATTGGATTTTTGAGCGCCACACTCTTCATCATGAACAACGCCCATTACCTTTTTACCCCATGTTCTGTGCAAGGGTTTTGCTAAGGTGTTTTCCAATATCTCAGAATTGAAACTATATTACACTATTGTCTCAATATTGTCAAGTATTTGTCAATTATATATCTACTTATTATTGTGTTGATTAGTGGTTCGGTTCTTTGCCTCGTGACAGGTGATGTAGACAATCGACTTTTGCTTCAAGAAGCGCATACTGCTATTTGACAAATGCAATTCACTTCCTAAAACTTTAACTACTCGGGAGCGATTATATGTAAGATTGGACACCAATATAATTAACAAAGCATAATACCTGTTAGTCTTGACCAGAATTCATGGATTGTGTAGGATGTGAACAGATATCAACAATCGAACACTTTTTCGCCAAAGGAGGTAAAACGTGGATAAGAGTGTATATAAGGTGATCGAATTGGTCGGAACCAGCGAAATATCCTGGGAAGATGCGGCCAAGAATGCGGTAGAAACGGCCGCCAAATCCCTTAAAAATCTTCGAATTGCCGAGGTAAATGAGTTGGATTTGAAGATTGAGGAAGGAAAAGTGGTTGCTTATCGCGCCAGAGTAACTGTATCATTTAAATATGAGGCAGACGATTAGCAATTCGGGCTCATAATGAATCGCCCTGCCAAATTATCCGGCAGGGCTTTTTTGTTAGCCAATATTTCATCAACGGCGAGTTTCTCTTTATACTACTCTTCGAAATATGAACCACACTCCAGCTAATAGGGTGACATTGAATGATGTGCTCCGTCTTGTGCTGCCGTTGGACACCACCGTAGTAGGCGGCGATCATTCTGGGCGTATTGCTAATTGGGTCACTGTGCTGACCGAGCTCTCCCAACTTGAAGATCAGGTGCACGCAGGTGATATCGTCATGTTGCCGGTGGCGCTTCAAGAAAATGCTGCGCTGGCCAAACTGGCCAGTAGTCTACAGACGATCGTTGAATTAGGTGCGGCCGCCCTATTGACTTTTCGCCCGATTTCAGAAGATCTAACCCAATTGGCTTCTCGTCATGACCTGCCCATCGTGATCATCAGTGGAGATGAGACGTTTCGTGATATCCATCAAGGGATCGCCGGGCTGCTGGTAAACAGGCAGAAACAAATTGCCGAGCGAGGCCTACAACTCTACCGCAAGCTGACTGAGATGTCGCGGGAAGGCCAAAGTTTTGGCGCCATGACTAATGTTATGTCAAAACTAAGTGGCAAGATCGTGGCCGTGCAGGATAAGCGATTGGACATCATTGCCCTCACCATTCCGCCGGATAGTGCCGTTGGCCAGGATACGATTCGCGCCTTTCTTCGGCAACCAGACAGACTGCCCAAACTTCTGCAAAATCGAAAGGCGGCCGCCAACACGCCTCAGAGTTATTGGCAACAACTGCTTCCAATCGGCGATCGACCGATGGCTCGGTTGATCAGCCCCATCATATCCGGAGATCGAGCGCGAGGATATGTCTCGGTGGTTGGTACTCCCGATAACCTAGACATGCTGGATATGCTGACAACCCAATATGGTGCGGCCGCATGTGCCCTAGAGATGGCCAAGGCCAAAGCAATCAGCGAAGTCAAAAAGGCCCTCAGAGGAGATTTTCTTGAAGGTCTTCTGGCTGGAACCTTACCAGAAGCAGAGATCTACCGTCTCGCTGGTCGCCTCGACCACGACACGTCGAGTCGCCATGCGATCATAACTTTTTCCTGGGATGGCGAGGAGACCCCTTCCCTGCGAAGACTCGAGTCTCCGTTGCATTGGTTAATTTCAGACCATTGCCGGCCGGCTTTTACCCACATTTACAGTAACGACCACGTCTGTGTATTTCAATCTCTGGACGATGGAGATTCAGACCTAAGCACGGCCTTTGAATTAGCCTCGAAGTTACGGTCCCAATTACTAAAGGAGTTTCCTGAGTCCCGTCTCCTATGCGGTATAAGTGGCCCAGCAGAGGAGCTGGCACAATGGCCCGAGACTTACCACCAAGCAGTACAGGCCATGCACCTGGCATCCCAGCTAAAACTAGATGAACCTGTTGATTTTAATTCCATAGGCGTCTACCAACTATTGACGGAGATGGAAGATCTACCGATGGCCCAGCGTTACTGCGACCAAATCATTGGCCCCTTAGTCCAATATGATAAAAGCCATAGTAACAACCTGGTACAGACCATTGACGCCTACTTCAACCACCACGGAAATATCAGCCAGACAGCCGAAATGCTATTTATTCATCGCAACACGCTATTGTATCGCCTAGACCGTATCCAGGAACTGACAGGTCAAGACTTGGATAACGCGAACGATAGGCTGGCATTGCAATTGGCTCTCAAACTATCGCAGTTACTGCCCAACCAAGAATAGTGGCGCAATTGACAATTTCTTAAAAAGCTCTAGCGGAACAACAGTCCGGCTGAATTCCCACAATTTACTGGGCGTCATCCGCCTAGAGCTTTGAAAAAGCCCACTAATTCGTGTTGTACCTAAAATAGCGGCTCCATAACCATATAATCTAGCCAATCAACATAGTGGCTAGATCTACCCCGGACAACTTTAGAAAATTGTTGTTGAAGATCCCTGGTTACCGGACCGATCCGGCCTTCGCCAACTGGCCGGTAATCGATCTCCCGAACCCCAACAACCTCGGCGGCCGTGCCGCATACAAACACCTCATCGGCAAAATATAACTGTTCGCGCGAGACGGGTTCTTCAACGATCGTATAGCCACTGTCTCTGGCTAGCGTCAATATCGTGTCTCGAGTGACTCCCTCCATGATCACCGCCCTGGGTGGTGTATAAATGACTTCGTTGATGACCAACAACAGGTTTTCTCCCGTACATCCGTTCACAAAGCCCTCTTGGTCCAGCATGATGGCTTCGTCGAAACCGGCTCTGGTAGCGATTGTCTTGGCCAAGATTGAGTTCACATACTGCCCGCTAAATTTAGCCTTCGTCATGCCGGCATTGGGGTGCATCCGGCTAACAGAGGAAACCATCATGCGTGCGCCATTTTCCAAAGCTTCTCGTCCAAGATATGCATCCCACTCCCAAACGGCAATGCCTACGGCTGGGCGGTAGACATCTAGATTTAGCCCGAGAGGACCTTCAAAATACAACATCGTTCGCACATAACATTCCGTGAGGTTATTGGCGAAAATCACCCGGCAAACTGCATCCCGTAATGAATCCATATCATATGTTAAATCTTCAACGCCTAAGACCCTAATTGAGTTCAAGAATCGTTGTAAGTGCTCCTTCATCCGGAAAACCGCTGGTCCCCGTTCGGTGGCATAACACCGAATTCCCTCAAAAACTCCCAGACCATAGTGGAGGGTTGGGCTCAGAAAATGAACCTTAGCCTGCTCATAAGGTACCAGCTCGCCATCCAGCCAGATAAAATCGGCCAGATTGAGGGGTTCATCCGCTGTCCCTGAACGAATCCTTTTTCGATCTCCCTGGTTCTTCTTTTTTCCATTTTCAGAATATTGGTCCAGGTTATTCATCTTTTTTCCTTTAAGTGCACCAATCAAGCCAACTTGCCGGTAATAATCTGGCCGATATCCTGGGTGCTTAACCCCTCCTGACCTGCTGGAGCCAGATCAACTGTCCTGTAACCTTCTGAAAGGGTTGCAGCAACGGCTGTCTCGATTGCATTAGCCTCATCCTCCAGGCCGAAGGAATGGCGAAGCATCATCGCTGTAGATAAGATTGCACCGATTGGATTGGCGATACCCCGTCCGGCGATATCAGGGGCCGATCCATGAATTGGTTCGTAAAGGCCGCGTGGGTAACCATGCCGGTTCTGGGTTTCACCCAAGGAGGCAGAGGGAAGGTTGCCCATCGATCCGGATAAGACCGACGCTTCGTCGGTGAGGATATCTCCAAACAGATTGGCAGTCACGATGACGTCGAAAGTAGCCGGCCGGGTGATGAGGTGCATGGCTGCTGCATCTACCAGCAGGTCTTCCAAAGAGATATCAGGATACGCCAAAGCGACTTCCGCCACTGTTTGACGCCAAAGGCGCGAGCATTCTAACACGTTGGCCTTATCAACCGAAGTCACTTTCCGTCGCCGTTGGCCGGCCGCCTCAAACGCCAATTTAGCTACACGGCGGATTTCGCTTTCAGTATAAGTCATGGTATCGACTGCCTGGACCTCACCATTATGGGTTCGTCGCTCGCGTGGCTGGCCAAAATAGATCCCCCCTGTCAGTTCGCGTACAACTAATAGATCGACGCCCTCCAGCCGCTCCCGGCGAAGAGGGGACGCCTCCAATAGATCGGGATGTGGCTTAACCGGCCGCAAGTTGGCGAACAATCCGAGCGCCTTGCGTAATCCCAACAACCCTTGTTCAGGGCGGTGTTTAGCTGTTGGATCATCCCATTTTGGACCGCCAACGGCGCCTAACAATACGGCATCCGCTTCCAAACATGCTTCTAGCGTTTCCTCCGGTAGAGCAGTTCCATATGAATCGATAGCACATCCACCCAGGAGGTAGGATTTAATCAAAAAATCATGGCCGAACTTGCAGGCAACGCTTTGCAAAATGTCAGTCGCCGCTCCGATTACTTCTGGACCGATGCCATCACCGGGTAGGATGATAACCTTAGCCTTCATAAAGTTTAGGTTACCTTATTCATCCTTGTTGCCATTGATGAGGGCAAATTCAATGCTGTCATATAAGGCTTGCCAGCTCGCTTCGATGATATTTGTACTGGCACCAACCGTACTCCAGCGTCTAGGGCCCTGTTCAGTATCAATCAAAACCCGCACTGTCGCACCCGTACCGTTTTGACTGTCCAAGATACGAACTTTGTAGTCGGCAAGATAAACGTTGGCCAGGGATGGGTAGACATCGAGCAGCGCTTTCCGCAAAGCAACGTCGAGCGCATTCACCGGCCCGTTTCCTTCCGCAGCCGTGTGCAATACTTTGTCCTCTACCCGGACCTTTACCATGGCGTCGGCACAAAGGCCGCGATCTTCCCGATGTTGCACAAAGACGCTGAAATCAATCAACTCAAATGGTGGCTCATAATCAGCTTGAAGGCGGTGGAGCATGAGGCTCATTGAAGCTTCAGCACTCTCGAATGAGAAGCCCTGGGATTCCAGATCTTTAATCTGTTGAAGTACCTGTTTTGCTTGCAAGCTGTCTGTATTGATGCCATACTCGGCCGCCTTTTCCAAGACGTTGCCCCGACCGGATAGTTCCGAAACGATGGTTCGTTGTTGGTTACCCACCAAGACCGGATCGATATGTTGGTAACTGGCTACATTCTTACGCATTGCCGCAACGTGGATCCCACCCTTGTGGGCAAAGGCACTCGTTCCGACATATGGTGTATGGGAGTCCAATGAAAGGTTCGCGACCTCGGCCACCACCCGTGATAGTTCGGTCAAATTCTTGAGATTCTCTTGTGGAATGCAATTTTTGCCCATTTTTAATTGCAAATCTGGCAAAATGGTGCATAGATTTGCATTACCAACTCGTTCACCATAGCCGTTGATCGTTCCCTGAACATGATTGGCGCCAACTTGAACAGCCGCCAAAGTGTTGGCCACACCACAACCACCATCATCATGGGTATGAATGCCCACAGGCGCGTTAACCTGCTCAAAAACCTTCTGGACAATTTCAGTTATCTCCCAGGGCAACGCCCCACCATTCGTATCACAGAGAACGACGACGTCGGCACCGTTCTCAGCCGCAACTTGAAGGGTCATAATAGCATATTCAGGATTAGCCTTATAGCCATCAAAAAAATGTTCGGCATCATA
>DOXE01000496.1 GCA_003519205.1 Chloroflexota bacterium | reverse complement strand
GACGGCAAGCCGGACGGCAATCCATCTCTCATCACGGTGCCTCAACCCAGAACTTCAGACTTAAAGAACCTTGAGCAAGATACCCAAAGTCGCTGCTGGCAGGTCAAGCTCTATCCGGACCTAGCGCTAGGGATGCTAAAACAAAAACAGGAAGCCACCGGCCGCATTTGGCTTTTGCTGCAATATATTGACGAGGCAGGTCGTGGTTGGATCCATCATAACGAGGCCCGGCGACGATTAACTCAAAAGGGCTCACCCCTGTACGTCTGTGGTCGACGCCAGTTGCGAAAATTATTGGCTCGGGGTGAAGGGCTTTTCTGGCAAAGGAACGACGACCGTATCTGGTTGCGGTCGACGGTAAAAGTGGCAGTTGGTCTTTCGGTTCACCGGTTAACGGGATATCCAATTGCGCTGCCAATTGATGTGCTGCTCCAGGGAATCGGTGATGTGCGAGCTCATTTCTATGCCAGTTTCCACAGCGGCCGTAGCCAGCAGACATCACCCAAGGCTCAGTCGAAACCTATCTCGCGGGCGACATTGCAGGAGATTTGCCACGTCAGCCGGCGCACTCAGCGCCGTTACGAAAAACGGGCCGCTGTTCGCCAACAATCAAACTTTGCAATTGGCCAAGCAAATCGTGAAGATGAGATTCAAGAACAGGCCTGGTTACGAGGTCGGGCTATCTTTCGCTTCATAGACCATAAGGCCAAGCTAGGCCAGAAAGGAGGTAGTTATACGGCCTGGCAATTACCCAACAATTATATTGGTCCGCACCAGCGGCAGCCCAGAGGGCGTCAGAAAAGAATGAATCGAGAACTTGCAGACCTGTTTACGAAAGGGATGATGGGGAACGGCAACGAACTGGTTCATGGTGTTCAACCCGGCGATGGCCGTCTTTTCTACAACCAGGGGTATTCCGCTGCTGCGAGCTACAATCGTTTGACTGATAGAGATTTATACTGGCGCAGTCGACTCTGCCAGCCCGATCACTATCAAATTTGGCACGTCTTGCCAGCTAAAGGAACCGGCTAATAGAGAAGATGTCAGCGTTGAATGAAAATGCGGAACTTCTTTACCCCCATTATAGGGATACTAAAAGATTTATTAAGCAACCGCTTGTCCTTTTCGTCAGGTGCTTCGACGAAGGTGTGATACACTATGCAACTCAGCAACGCGGGAGATACCAGCATGCAAATCCACACCCTCGATCTACACTTTCAAGGGGTACCTCATACCATTGCCAGTTACCTGCTCGTTGGACCAGCAGGACCTGTTTTGGTCGAAACCGGCCCCGGCTCAACCTTGAAGAATCTTTTAGCACGTCTGGCCGACTATGGCTATGGCCCAACTGACATCGATCACGTTTTAGTCACGCATATTCACCTGGATCACGCTGGCGCGGCTGGCTGGTGGGCCCAACAGGGGGCCCAGGTATATGTCCATCACGTTGGGGCAAAACACCTGATCGACCCGACCAAACTGCTAGCCAGCGCTCAACGTATTTATGGAGACCAGCTGGATTCCTTGTGGGGAGAAACTTTGCCGGCTCCTGAAACCCAAGTAAAAGGTTTGTACGACGGCGAACAAGTTGAAGTTGGTGGACTCTCTATCACGGCTCTGGATACGCCTGGCCATGCTTCGCACCATCACGTTTACCAGTTGGAGGACATCGCCTTTACCGGTGATGCGGCCGGCATCCAGATACCAGGGCCCTATTTTGTCGACTTGCCCGCGCCTCCTCCCGAGTTCAACCTCGAGCTATGGCAACATACGATAGAGCGTCTTTTGAGCTTGCCGCTAACAGCCATTTATCCCACCCATTTTGGCCGGATAGATGCCTGGCGACAACAATTGCAAGATCTGGCCGTGGTGATGGAAACGGCGGCCGGATTTGTGAAAACGTGCATGGAAACTGGCCTGGAACGGGCAGAAATATTGACCCGCTACTTGGAGCGATACCAGATGCAAGCCAAAGAAATGGGTATGGCCGAAGAGGTGTTTGAGCAGTATGAATTAGCCAACCCCCACTATATGTCGGTGGACGGGCTCATGCGTTATTGGCGCAAAAAGGATAGCTGAATAAACGACTGTGCCTCCCCACTCTGTTCCTTACGTCGTTCTCCTGGGCATACTTTTTGGCACGACTCTGGTTGCTTCCCGTTTTGCCGTTGGCCAGTTCTTACCCATCACCTATATTGGTCTGCGATTAGTTTTGGCCAGTTTAGGTCATTTAGCCATCTATGCCTTTTTCCGGAGGCGTCGCTGGCCAACCGGATCAGTTTTGTGGCGACGTTCCGCTGTAATAGGGATCTTCGCCACCGCTATTCCGATGACTGCGATAGTCAGCTCGCTGCAATTTCAATCGAGTGGTCTGACGGCCGTCCTTATCACGACCAGCCCGGCTATCACGGTATTGATGGCCCATTTTTTCTTACCGGACGAACCCCTAACACGCCGGAAGGGGCTAGGCATCTTACTTGCCTTAAGTGGCGCCCTATTATTGGCCATCCGCGGGGAAAGTGGATTGCCTGACGTTAGCCAGGCAAGTCCTATCGGCTACGGCCTCGTATTAGTGGCCATGGTATCTGCTAGCGGAGCAACTATTTATACGCGGCTTTACATGCGAGACCTGGATGCCCTGGACGTGGCCAGTGTTCGCATGTGGGTGGCGGCCGCGGCGGTGATGCCACTTTCTTTGCTGCTCGTCGGTTTTGACCTCGACAATGTCACTTCACAAGGGTACACGGCGTTACTCTATGCAGCGCTGATAGGCACCTTTAGCGGGATGATGCTGGCTTTCTACAACATCCAGCGCTTTGGGGCGACGGCTTCGGCCATGACGTCCTATGTCATCCCGATCGTGGCTGGCATTGCTGGTGTGCTATTGTTGGGTGAAACTATCACCAAGTTCATGGCCATTGGCATGGCCTTAATCATCGCCGGCATCGCCCTCATTAACCAGCGTTCACAACCTGCAAGAGGTGTGGAAGTGTAAGGGGGTTGAGGTGTGGAGGCGTAGGGTTATAAACATGTCAATCTTTTTATCCCGTCTATTTTTGTAGGAGAGTTGGATGTCTGAAACAATGCAGCCCCTGGCTGGAATTCACGTCGTTGACCTGACAGAGGCCTTGGCGGGGCCTGTATGTAGCATGTTATTGGGTGATTTGGGTGCCGACGTGGTGAAAGTCGAACGGCCAGGCCGGGGGGATCAAGCAAGGGGCTATGGCCCTCCATTCGTCGAAGGCGAAAGCGCCTATTTTATGAGCCTTAACCGCAATAAGCGTAGCCTCACCCTTAATCTAGTTACAGAGCGCGGACAAGAGATCATGCAGCGATTACTTCTGCGAGCTGATGTGTTTTTGCTTAATATGCCCCGGCAGGCATCTTGGGAAAAGTACGGTTTTGCATATGAAGCCGTCGCCGCCAAGAACCCAGGAATTATATACGCCGCTATTAGTGGCTACGGACATACAGGGCCACGAGCGGGTGATCCGGGGTACGATGTGATCGCCCAGGCTGAGTCAGGCACGATGAGCCTGACGGGCGAACCAGATGGCTCGCCGATGCGGTTTCCGACACCAATGGCCGATATGACGACGGGTTTGTATGCCACGATTGGCATTTTAGCCGCCTTGCAGGCACGCCAGCGAAGTGGTCAAGGACAACTGCTTGATCTCTCTCTCCTCGAGAGCCAGGTGAGCTGGTTAACGAATCTAGTCCCGGCCTACTATCTCACCGGTAGGCCACCAGAGAGAATTGGCAATGCGCACCCCANNAAATCGGAAGGACCTGGAACCGATTTTAGAAGGCCATTTTGCCCGGCAAGATGCCGATCACTGGTTGGAAAAACTGCGGGCCGCGCGTGTTCCCTGTGGACAGGTCAACGGCTTACCAGACATTCTGTCCGACAAACAATTCCTGGCCCGAGGTGGTTTAGTGGAACTCTCCCATCCGCTTGTCGGTCACTTTAAGGCGCTGGCCAATCCTATCCATTTCTCAGCGACGCCGGTGACTTACCGCCAACACCCACCGTTGTTAGGAGAACACACGGATGAGATCCTGACTGAACTTGGTTATACCCCAGGTGACATCACCAGCCTCCGGGAAGCGGGGGCAGTCTAATCAATGCTGGAAATGTAAGAACGGACTGATTCAGCCATCGACATTCGGCCGGAAAGCACGGCTTCTTCATAATGCCGGCTCCACATGTAGATGTGAGCCCTTGATTGGCGGAATTCAACCAGCATGATCTTGACTAAATCTCCCGCCTCGTCGAAAAAACCGGTATCAAAAAAATCGCGCTCTGTTTGGGCTTGGTCATAATCCAAGCGGACGATCTTGACCTTCCACCTATTATCCTGCCAGGTTAGTTGGGCGTAAGCTGCCCTGTAGTCGCCGTCAAAGGGCATGCCCACTGCGCCGACATTGACAACCAGGGTGTGGTCGATCTGCCGCACCAGCGGGCGGTGCGTGTGTCCAACACAGAAGACGGCCGGTGGTGGGAGGATCTTTTGGCGTAGTTCCTCATCCGGTGTACCAGGGTAGATGCCGTCACGATTGTTGCACATGGAAGCATGGGCGATGCGCACCTCCTGGTCATTTGGAGCGGGAAAGGCGACTTGAAAAGGCATCGTCCGCAAATCATTCACGTTGCCGTTCAGTTTCATAAGCGTCCAATAAGCAGACTGGCTAAGTTCAAAGTTGGGCCCACTTCGCTCAGCATCAGGTTGCGCCTGTTTGATCACGTAGTCTTCATGGTTTCCCCGGACAAAAAGCCAGCCATCGGTCCGCCTTTTGGCCATGACCAGTTGCAGGCATTCCAACGGCCGGGGGCCCCGGTTGACGTTATCTCCGGCGACGACGACTGTATCTGGCGCCCAGGCGTCGATATGATTGATGACGGTCTTTAATGCCGGTAGGTTACCGTGGATATCGGCCAATACAGCGACTTTCATGATATAAATTAAAGAGATAGACAGATCCTGCATATTCGCCGAATGCGGATGATGGCTTACAGCGAGGTGGAAGCAAACTGGCATTATATGATTGGCGGTCATTTTTCTCAACAAGAGGCGCGAAGNNGGGTTAAACTGGGATGTAACAAACCCTTTTTTTATGTATGACCTGGGAGGTATCAGTGAAACTGGCAATTGGATCTGACGAGCGGACTCACCTGACCGACGTGGTGATCGAGGAAGTGAAACGTCGCGGCCATGAGGTGGAACTATTTGGGCCATTAGACGATAAGAAAGAGTATTGGCCAGAGGTGGCGCGCCAGGTGGCGGAGAGAGTAGCTGCTGGCGAAGCAGACGAAGGCATTTTGTTTTGCTGGACCGGTACCGGCATCAGCCTGGCAGCTAACAAGGTGCCGGGAATCCGGGCGGCCTTATGCGCTGATGCAGAGACGGCAAGGGGGGCCCGGCTATGGAATAAGGCCAATATTCTGTGTATGTCCTTGCGAGCCACATCGGAGATCGTGGCCAAGGAAATGCTGGATACCTGGTTTGCCACTGAATACGAGCCCAACGAAGTAGACGACATCTGTATCGCCCAGGTAGAAGCCATTGAAGCGCGATATTCCGATAGGTAAAACAGGTTCCGGTGACGGTTCAGATGACAGCCACCTCTAAAGCGACTATCACCTGGATCACCTGTAAAACTAGTTGCATGTAGCGAACATTTGTTCTATAATTGATAATATGGAAGCCAGCCAGAAGTTACAATTATTCGCCACTCAAATGTACCTGGAACCGGCCGAGGACGTCGATTCCCGGCCCATTCCAATTAATATCCGGCCGAAAAAAGAGGGGTTGGCAGGCCGGGCTCCACAAGAGGTATTGCCCTGTGGGCAGGTCTCTTCTAGCCGGAACATTGAAGCTCAACGGGATTCGTTGGGTATAACAGAGGCAGTGATGCCAGGTGGGAAACGGATCAAACTTCTCAAAACCCTGCTAACTTCTGCCTGCGAGCGGAATTGTTATTATTGTCCGTTTAGAGCCGGTCGAGATTACCGGCGGGCCACCTTCAAGCCTGATGAGATGGCCCAGACCTTTATGAATATGTATCGGGCAGGATTGGTAGAAGGCTTATTCCTTAGCTCCGGTATAATCAAAGGGGGGGTGGCGACTCAGGATAAGCTTATCGAGACGGCCGATATTTTACGCCATAAGCTAGGATTCCATGGCTACGTCCACTTGAAAATTATGCCTGGATCTGAGCGTGACCAGGTGTTGCGCAGCATGCAGTTAGCCAGTCGAGTATCGGTCAACCTCGAGGGGCCGAACACGCGGCGGTTACAACAGCTTGCCCCCAAAAAGGTGTTCTTGGAAGAATTGCTACAACCTTTGAAGTGGGTGGAGGAAATCCGTCAGATACAGCGGCCAAATCAAACCTGGAATGGCCGCTGGCCATCGTCGACGACCCAGTTTGTCGTCGGCGCAGTTGGCGAAAGTGACCTGGAACTGTTGACGACCTCCAGCCATCTATACCAACAGGCAGGCCTCAGCCGTACTTACTTCATGGCTTTCAACCCGGTGCCCGGCACGCCTCTGGAAAACAATCCGGCCGAGAACCCCTGGCGGCAGCACCGGCTTTATCAGGCCTCGTTCCTGTTGCGAGATTATGGTTTTGATTTGGAGGATCTTCCCTTTGATCAGGATGGCCATTTGCCTTTAGTGAACGATCCCAAACTGGCCTGGGCACTAGCTAACCTGGTCCAATCTCCCGTGGAAGTGAACCGGGCTAATAAAGAAGATCTCTTGCGTGTGCCTGGTATTGGCCCGAAAGGTGTTCATTCCATCTTAACTGCACGCCGCCACAGGAAGCTGCGCGAGTTACAAGATCTAAAAGCATTGGGAGTCAACCCCACCCGGCCAGCTCCCTACATCTTGTTAGATGGCCAGCGTCCCCCGTACCAGCCCCGACTCCTTTAGTCTGGTTTCCGATGCGATTCGCCGCCGGGACGCCGAGGACAGAGGATTTCTAGTGTGAGCAAGGGCAATCTCTACTACCTGCTACTTGCCACCTGCTCACTTGCTACCTGCGACTGCGCCACATGCTAAGGGCTACCGCCGCTAGAGCTGCCGTTATACCAGCCGTGGCCACGGTGGCCGGCGCCGGTTTTTTCCCAATCACTCGCTCGATCTCCTCGGCGATGGGTTGAACGCGTTGGCGAGGCGTCACTCCAAAGGCCAGACGCATAACTGCTGCGCCGAGCCGGTAATGTCCGGGTTTCCTCATCTGGGTAGCCAGATCGATGGTCATCGGTGGCCGACCGACCGAATAGGAGTGTAATTGGGTGAATTGCATCACTTCGGTTTTGCCGTGGGTTCGTGCTGACCCTGACTGTTTGACTCCGCCAAAAGGCAACAGCGATACCGGATAATGGGTCGTGGCATCGTTGATATTGACCGACCCAACCTCCAACTGGTGGGCCACCCTTTCGGCCCTTTCTTTGTCGTTACTCCAGACCGAGGCACCAAGACCAAAATAACTATCGTTGGCCAGTCGAATCGCCTCGGCTTCATCCTTGACCTTCATGATGGGCATGATCGGCCCAAATGTCTCGTCACGCATCAGCTTCATGCTGTGATCGACGTCGACAAGGACGGTGGGTTCGGCAAAAAGGCCGTCGATTTGGCCGCCAGCTACAATCTTAGCACCTTTGGCAAGGGCATCTTGCAATTGCTCTTCGATGATTTTCTTCTGGCGCTCAAAGGTTAGCGGGGCTAGATCGTATGGATTATCGATAGCAGGTGAGTAACCCAGGGTCAACTTTTTGGCCTGAGCCACTGATTCTTGCACAAACTCCTGGAAAACGGGCTCCGCCACATAAAAGCGCTCGACGGACACGCAAGTTTGGCCAGTATTATAGCAGGCAGACCAGACACCCCAGCGCGCGGCCGCCTTGATATCGGCGTCTTCAAGCACGATCATGGGATCTTTGCCACCTAATTCAAATAGATAGGGTATAAGATTTTCAGCCGCTGCTTTAGCCACCTGCCGGCCGGTGGCGATTGAGCCTGTTAGAAAAATTAGGTCTGGCTTGGACTTTACCAGGGCAGCACCCACCCGGCCGTCGCCGTGTACGATTCGGACAAAGGGGGATAGTTCGGGCACGCTTTGGATGAGTTTTTCAATAAGCACGCCTGTAGCTGCAACCACTTCCGATGGTTTAAGGATGACCGTATTGCCCGCCAGTAAAGCTGAACAGAGGGGCGATATGGTCAGGTCGAAGGGATAGTTCCAGGGAGAGATGATGGCCACGACGCCATAAGGTTCCGGTTCGCTGTAGAAGCGCCTGAAAACGTAAAGTCCAGGCGGCACTCGTTTGCGCTCCAGCCATCGTGGGGCGCGCTTATAGTATTGGTGTAGCCGGTCGACGGTCATCATCACCTCAATCAGTCCGTCTTGCCGGCTCTTGCCCGTTTCTATATTGATCGTCTGGCTGATGATATCTACGGAATCGATGATGAAGGATTGGAATTTACGCAGGATGCGCACCCGTTCCTTCACAGATTTACGCCGCCATATTTCAAAATTCTGGCGCATTTCCATATATGCTTTGGTTATATCCTCTTCTGTAGCCATGGTGACCTGGCCAAACTGCTCGCCAGTGACCGGATGGATGAAGGGAAGTATGTCTGGGTTTGCACTCATCGTTCGTTCTCTAGGTGAACCGTAAAGCGTGTGCGTGACCCAAGAATCACGTTTATTGTGTTACGTTTTCCGCAAGAAGATAAACACCCCTATCAATGTGATTGGGATCGCGAATAACCCGAATAAGGCTATTCGTCGTCTTCTCTCCTGGCGCCGAAGATCGACCGTAGGCATATGCACGGCTGGAGGTAACAGCGGTGGATATTCCTCGATTTCCGCGGCGGCCGGGATACAGCTCATCGCCCGTTCTGTCATGGCAGTGATGGTCAAGCTGGGATTGACGCCCAAATTGGCGGATATGACAGAGCCATCAGCTACATAAAGGCCTGGGTAGTTGAAGACTTCATGGTTGATGTCGACCACGCCCTGGGTCTCATCCTCTCCGATGCTGCAGCCGCCCAAGATATGGGCTGTAGCTGGCGTGTTGAGTAAGACGTCACTTATGCCGGACCAGGGGGCACCTCTGGCTTTTTCGGCAAATCGGTCGACAACCCGCCGGCCTACGTCGATGACGGCCGGGATTGGCAGACGTTTATCCCGTTCACTTACCAGACCCTTGCGGAATAACGTCCAGATGCTACGACCTTGTTTGAGGTGCATGCGATTCTCGACAGTTTGCATGACCAAGATCACCGTATTTTTTTGGGCCCAGCCGGGTAGGATACGCACGCTTAAAAGGTCCAGAGGATTCCGAATTCCGGCCATTATCAATTCGACCAGTCTCTTCCCGAACGAGCCCTCCATCTTGATCAAGGGCAACGTTAAGCTGCGCATGAAGGAAGAGCCAGGTGAGTAACGCACCGGTTCGACGCTGGTTACCTCGTCGATCCAAAAATGGGAGGAGATAGCCACCCCCTCAGAGTAATCGACGGCGTCGTCGTAGGCCGTCACGCCCATCAAGGCTTCGCTATTGCTACGCACCCGTACACCGATCTGTCGTGAAAGCTTGGGCAATGACTTAGTCTCGTCGCGGCATTTTAGCAGCAATTCGATCGTTCCCAGCACGCCGGCCGATACCACCACGTTTCGAGCCCAGATGCTCTTTCGACGTTTGAAGATCCAATCCGTCGTCCGCTCATAGACGACCTCATAACGGGCGTTGTCAGGGCGTTTTCCATAAAGCGGCCGAATATCGACGGCATTGGCCTCCGGTTGGACCTCCGCCCCCCATTTTTCGGCAAAGTAAAGGTAGTTCTTATCCAGGCTATTTTTGGCATTGTGACGGCAACCAACCATGCAGCCACCGCAATGGATACAACCAGTTCGTTCCGGTCCTTCTCCGGCGAAATATGGATCTGGCACCGTTTTTCCTGGTTCTCCAAAATAGATCGATACGGGTGTTGGCTCAAAAGTCCCTTCCTGGCCCAGCTCTTTGGCGATGTCGAGAAGAATTTGGTCTGCTGGCCAAAACTTGGGGTTTTCACTCACCCCCAACATGCGATTGGCCGTTTGATAATGGGGGGCCAGTTCGGTTTCCCAGTCGGCCAATCCGGCCCACTCGTCGGCTTCGAAAAAGGCT
>DOXE01000529.1 GCA_003519205.1 Chloroflexota bacterium | reverse complement strand
CTGAATCGAGAAAGGTTTACACTCGTGCTGCCTATTGGCGAGACGTTTCAGATGAGGATTGGATGGATTGGCGCTGGCAGATGAGCCACCGCTTAAATACCTTAGAAGAGCTCGACAATGTAATCAATTTGACAAAATCAGAAAAGAAAGCCCTGGAAAAAAAGGGGCTGTTTCGAGTTGATATCACCCCCTACTTCGCCAGTCTAATTGATCCCGACGATCCGCTTTGTCCGGTACGTAAACAGGTAATTCCTACCAGTCAAGAGGTAGTACCCTTTCAATCCATGATGGAAGACTCATTAGCTGAGGATAAACATTCACCCGTTCCTGGATTGGTTCACAGGTATCCGGATCGGGTACTTATGCTGGTGACGACTCAATGTGCCAGCTATTGTCGCTATTGTACCCGGAGTCGAATTGTAGGAGATCCATCTCAAACTTTCAGCCGGAAAGAATTTGAGGCACAGATTGAATACATCGAAAAAACACCTCAGATTCGCGACGTTCTCTTATCCGGTGGCGATCCCATGGTCCTGGCACCCAAACTACTGGATATGATTCTTTCCCGATTACGCGACATACCTCATGTTGAAATCATTCGAATTGGATCCCGTGTGCCGGTCTTTTTACCGATGAGGGTTACTGATGAGTTCTGCCAAATGATTAGCAAATATCATCCGTTTTGGCTGAATATCCATGTCAATCATCCCAAGGAGATCACGCCTGAACTGGCTGAGGCTTGTGATCGTTTATCAAAAGCAGGGGTTCCTCTTGGTAATCAAAGCGTTCTATTGGCGGGTGTAAATGATTCTGTACATATTCAACGCAAGCTCGTACATGAATTAGTTAAGATCCGGGTAAGACCATACTATCTTTATCAATGTGACTTGGTGGCAGGTTCTGGACATTTCCGCACGACGATCTCAAAAGGCATTGAGATCATGGAAGGGCTGCGTGGCCATACTTCCGGCTATTCGATACCGGCCTACGTTGTAGATGCACCTGGTGGAGGGGGCAAGATCCCAATTATGCCCAATTATGTGCTTGCCCAAGCTCCTGGAAAGGTTGTGCTTCGGAATTTTGAAGGGTTTATTACGACCTATGAAGAACCGATTGACTATGATCCACATGAAATCAAACATTTAGAAAGCCAGATCGAACGGCGGCCCGAACCCGGTCAGGAAGGACTTTTAGAATTACTTGAAGGCGAACGACTAACTATCGAACCGCAAGGGTTTGACGTGGTTCGTGCTCGGGGGGGGAAAGAACATCGCCTGAGGAGTGGTGAGTTAGCCCACAAGTGGCAACCTTTGGGAGTGGGTACAATAAAACCGGACGAAGATGAACCGGCCCAGCTCCCTGATCCGGATTAATCAGTCTGATAAGTTTCTTTTGGAAGCGGAAGTGTAATCCATTCTGAATTGACGTAGCTGCCATCTTCGGCTAGGTGGTACATGCTCAGCCGGAGAGCTTGTGGATTTGATCCTTCCGGGATCTCAATCAGATACTTATCGCGAATTATCTCCCCCTCTTCCCATCGACTAGTCGGGTACCAGCCACCCACCGGGTGCTGGCTATCCGCTTGGCTTATGATGTCGTCCGGCCCTTCAGGAGGAACCTGGCTTACTAGATGAACGGCCACACTGTAGTCCATCTGTGGATGGGCTATAGTTTCCCAATATGTGGTAAGTTGCAATTTTCCCGGTGATAACCATTCAAGTTCAGTAGCTTTGACGGCAATATTATTTCCCAGGTCGATAAATTGATCTAATGCCGATTCTTGGTAGGTAATCGGTGGCTCTTTGTCAACTTCGATAATATCCGGAGTGTATCCAGAAAGATAAACTCGTCCATAACGTTGATCCCACCAAGATAACGGCCTCAAGTAAAATGTCTTGCTCAAGGTTAATAGATGGTCTCGTCCGTCCATGATCGCTTCGAGATCGGCGTTATGGTCTACCAGGTTTATGTGGGACAGCCTTCCCTGAAAGGCTTGAGCATATGCCAGAGACCAATAATCGTTGCCCCACAATGCCATTAAAGTTATGGGACGTCCATCTGGAGCAGGATTTATCCTTTCGGCCACCATGATTACCGTTTCAGCGCTTGGATCTCGGGTCAGGGCCAGAACATTCGGCCGATTCTCGATAAATAGGTATATTGCCAGCCCAGCCCAGATGATCGTTAATCCAGTTCCTAGTAGTCGAGATTTATTTATCACAACGGCCGTAAGCACGCCCAAACCAAGTGCCGACATCGCCATCACCGGCAAATTTACCGCCAGAAGTGCGTCTGATAACCTGCCCTCCCATATGATTAATGACAAAATCAGATAGGGGAACCAAGTGAGAAAAATCGCCAATGATTCCAGAAGACGCCCTTTCAAAGCAATAGCGGCATTGCCAATTAAACCAATGATCAATAAAAAAAGCGGCCATTCACCGGAAAGCAGTAAGGACACGGCCCGTGCTCGTTCAAACCACTGGCTCATCGTAGAAGGCAGGGTGATGATCCGTTCGGTTTTGGTATCGAGCGCTAAGGTCCAGAATCCTCGCCAAGAGCCTGGTTGGTTAAATGTCCAGTTAGCTCCTTGCCAGGCCCGAATGGGCAGATAAAGATAGATTAGCGAACTGAGGAGAGCAACTCCCAACGCTAAAGGCAATCCTCGCCTCAACGCCTGGCGTTGGTTTAATACTAAAAGCAACAATCCAGGTCCAATAAAAACCATTGCTCGTTGATGGAGTATCAACTGAGCCGTAAACAGCGAAAACCAAAGAAGGTCCGAACGCTTACCAGACCGGCTAAATCGAATGGCAAAGATGATCGAAGCCAGCAAAAGCACAATTGTTAATGTGTGTATCTCTGCGATGGAGGCATCAACCCAAAATGAGGTTGATAAGGCAAACAATAAGGCTGTTATGACTGCAACCGGCAATGGCACATCATAAAATAACTCCAAAGCCACCAGCAACGCAATAGCGACGGCTCCAAAAATTGCAGACAGGAGAGATGCGCCTATTGCCGGCTCAACACCAACCAAACGGAGAAGGGAAACAAAAAATGATCCAGTTAGTGAATAGAGGGGGTAGCCAGGAAAGTGGATCGTCCCCCACCGGGGTAATGCATTTTGAATCTCGCCAACATCGGTTGTATATGGATGTAGGCTGCCATTAATGGTTAATTGTAAAGTCGAAATGAACAACGCCAGAGCCAGCAACCCTCCAATCAACAGAGCTGCTTTTCTGGAGGATGAACCATTCCACCCATCAGGCACCATATTTTTCCAATCTGAGCGCATGAGCCAGAGCCAAGGGCATCAGGTCCTGGGCCATGAAATGACCTAATCCACCGCGCTGGGCTTCTCGTTCTCCAAAGCGCTTAGCCGAATCACGCAAATGCGATGCGGGCGCCGATAATAGCGTTGGAACCGGATGCCAGGAATGACTCCGAAGCTTGGCTGGTGTTGAGTGATCGCCAGTTATTAGCAAAACATCTGGTTTCAGTGCCAAAAGTTTCGGCAAAGCTTGATCAACACTCTCGATTACAGATGCCTTGGCGTTGAAATCCCCATCTTCACCGCGGCTGTCAGTAGGCTTGATATGGACGAAGAAGAAATCATAATCGTCCCAATGCTCGGCCACGACTTTAAACTCATCACTCGGAGTAAAATGGGAACCTGTTTCCAAAACATCCATACCAACCAGGCGCGAAACACCTTTATACATTGGATATACAGCTACGCAGGCTGCATTGAGCTTATATACTTCATGAAATTTGGGTAGGATAGGATCCTGGCCAAACCCACGGAGCGTCACCATATTTGCCGGATGATCGTTTTGAAGTACTCGTTGCGCTTCAGCTAGCCAGGCTCGAACAAATTCTGCGGTACGCTCAGCATCAGGTTCTAAGGCAGTTGCTGGTAAAGGTGGTTTTCCCGTTACCTGGGGATCAGTATCGTCAAGTGCACCATTGAGTCCTTCTGCCCGAAGGGCCAGCATGAATCGATATTCTTTCACTTGTCGCACGAATGTCTCGACGCCAGGGATGTTGATTTGATCAAGCTTCTCGACAAGAGGGAGCGCCACATCACTATCGATTCTGCCTGCTCTTCGATCCGTGATATATCCCCGGGCATCAACAGAACAAAAGTTGCCTCTTGCGGCGACATCCTCTGGTTTTAGATCAAATCCAATACCAAGAGCCGATAACACTCCCCGGCCGACTGGTGTGCCAACAGGATCGTAACCAAATAAGGCCAGATGTGCAGGACCACTGCCAGGAGTAATTCCTCTTGCAATTGGATGG
>DOXE01000226.1 GCA_003519205.1 Chloroflexota bacterium | reverse complement strand
GCAGCCAGGTAGTTGGCCCCGGTCTCGTCCAGTACCAGGCCGGCTTGTGCCGCCAGGCTGAGGTCGACCCGGCCGGAACCATAATCAAAGGGGCCGGCTGGCGATACCCCATTGGAGTCGAGCAAGCTGGTTTCGGCCGTGGTCATCAATGCCGACTGGACCTCGGCAGGTGTCCAGCCAGAATGCAAAGCCATCAGTAGGGCGGCCGAGCCAGCTACATGGGGGCTGGCCATCGAGGTGCCACTTATGAGGTCCCACACGGCGTTGTCGCTCGTACCAGCCGCCGCTAGTATGTCCACGCCAGGCGCAGCCACGCTGGGCGAGAGGATATCAATGACCTGATTAGCCCCACGAGAGCTGAAGGAAGCCATCACATCGCCAATGGCTGGGCTTTCGGCAACCGACCAGCCGCTGATGGTGGCCATATGGCCCGAGCCGCTGGCCAGCCAGTTTTTGAGCCCCAGGCCGTCGTTGTAGGCGATGTGGACGGCGGGCAAGACATGGGCATCAGTCACCAGCGAATTCCCATCGGCCGCCGTATTGGCCAGCACATAACCGCCAGCGCCGCCGGCCAGGACGTTTTGCCCCTTCTCAATACGGCCGGCCGATCCCCGGTCGCACACGACGATTTCGCCGTTCGTCCAGGTGCCAGCGGCAAAGGGGTTAGCGCACAGCGCGTCGCCATAATCACCGGCATAGACGATGGGTGCCGGGCCATAGGCCGAAGTTAATCCCCGACCTACAATGTCGTCCGGGGGTGGTGTGTTTCCTCCGCTCATGTCAGCCAGCAGGTTGAAAAACACGCGATCGTGAGTGCTGGCCGCGACGGACGTTAACCAGGGCGCATCGGCCGGAGAGCCGACCGTTTGTACTCCCGGCCCGCAGTTGCCGGCTGAGGTAGCCACAAAGATCCCGGCATTCCGGGCATTTAAGAAGCCGATCGTATCAAAATCATTCCAGGTATCGGAGGGGGCACAGCCAAGGCTGCCAATTGAATAATTGACCACGTCCACCTGGTCGACCACAACTTGGTCTATGGCTGCGGTGAGTGCAGACAAGGTGCAACAGGCGGCGTAGGCGATGATATTGGCATGGGGAGCCACGCCGGAAATGGTGCGGGTGACGGACGTGGTTGGCGCGCTAACTATGGCTGTAACCACATTGCCGGCGGCCGTGCTGGCTGTATGAGATCCATGCCCGTTGGTGTCTGTCGGATCGCCGCCATTCACCGTTAGATAGCCCCAGGCGCCGATCAATTTGTCATTACAAAAAGTTGAATCGACAGTGTCGCAATAGCTGCCGGGGGTGTAATTGCCCGACCCATAAGGATTGACATGAACATAGCCGTCAACTGGGCCCACACTGGCAAATGATGGATTTGACGGATTAATGCCGGTATCGATGATGCCGACGATCATGCCCTCTCCCTGGGTGCTTCCCAGGCCACCAGTGCCCGAACCATCCCAAATCTCCGGCGCCCCGATCCAGACGGGGCCGTTGTCGGTGGTCAGCGCCCGCTCTTCATCTTTCTTTACCGAGACGANNCACTGTTGGCGTCCAATTTCTTTTCGCCGGTCACCTCAATGCTGGTAGCTGCCAGGCTAGCGATGTCCCCCATATAGGTGGCCACTGGCTCTTCGGCAAAACGGACCAGGTAGAGCGGAAGCTGGTCCTCAAAGCTTTGGGCTGCGCCTTGTGTGACCGATAGGCCGATAATGATCATTAATAGTAAACTCAAGACGACAACCGTTCTGGCGGAATTTACATGGTAACGATTCATGTCAAGGTCTCTATTATGTGCTAAAAAGAACGAATTCCCTACAAGCACGAATGAGGTTGTATGGTAGATTTTTGGTCAGGCAAATAGTACTCTGGGTGGGGTTGCTAGGACTATCGCCGGCAGCCGAGATAATGGCCGGGATTTCCCACATCCTGGCAAACATAGGTATAAATAACGGCCGCTGCTCTTGCCAGGCAGCGGCCATTTGATAGTAAGTGTATACAATTACCGCGCTTTAGCCGCAGTTGGTGCTCTTGCTGATATTAACTCTCTTCCGGAGGAGTGTCTGCAACGCTTTCGGCGTCCGCAGCACTTTCGGCAGCAAGATCGTCAGGTTCTTCCGGTATGACGATCCACAAGATGATGTAGACCAGAATGCCCCCGCCGATGACCAGGGCAAACAAGATGAAGAGCACCCGGATGATGGTCGAATCTACATTGAAATATTTGGCGATGCCGCCGCACACGCCGCCTAACCAGCGATCATCTTTCGAACGATAGAGTTTTTTGACTTCGTCAGCCATTCGATATCCTCCTTTAACGAAAAAACTGATACTTGATCAGAATATAACCCATTCGTCGTGTTAATCATAGCTATTTACGAAATCTTGAAGGGAAAGTGGTGGCGTGCAAAAACGACAAAAACGCCGCAACCAGAAGGTGCTGGCTTAGGGTGTTCCGATTACTAGTGAATGCTACTAACGAAAAAGAAGTCGCCCCATCGTGTCTGTGGCTGGCGACGGCTCCGCCAGATTTTGGCCGAGGGCGAGGATGTGTTCTGGGCCCGTGATAGGGTGGGGCGGTTGTGGATCAAGGGGCCGGCGAGAGTCGCCCAAGCGCTTGGCGCCAGGGACAGGCCGTTTTTCGTTTTTTGGATATGAACGGGAATCAAGGAGCGGCCGGTGTTCTTTGGCGAGGATGGTGCGCCCACGCTAAAGTATGAAATTGACGCCCGGCATAATGAGTGGCGTTGTGGACTAGAGATCGAAGCTGGCCAGGCAGTGATGGGAAATGCCGTATACAGGGATCTAATACAGGCTCTAGTAATGGTTCAAGTTGACGTATTGATACTTGCCGTACCCAATGAATACAAATATCGGTCAAGTGGACGGCCAACCAGTAGCCATGACTATGTCAAGACGCTAAGTGTGGTAGAGACGCTTTATAGCCATGCGAGGTTTCAGTTTCCTTATTCGCTTGTATTAATCGGCTACTAGTAAGAACAGTTGTAGTGATGATAAGTTTTAAAAAACTTGCTAAAGATAAGATTTCTACTTGAATAGCGTCTCACAAGATTTCAGCCTGTTGAAAAAGTGGTTATGAAATATTGATATAATCCATTATCGTGAAGATTTAACGGATAAGATCCAGGCTTTCACTTTATACCTAGTGTTTGTGTTGATAATATCCCTGTGTACGACTTTATCCAAATGAGATGTCGATTTTGATTCAGATTAGATGACTTTGGTGGATTTCGCGCAT
>DOXE01000495.1 GCA_003519205.1 Chloroflexota bacterium | reverse complement strand
GAGAGCCTTAAACCAACTTCAATTAGATTGGAAATGGACCATGAAGTGGAGTAAATAATGAATAATGGATTTGCCGGAAAGATCTTGCACGTCGATTTGAATACGGGCCAATTGGAAGTTGAAAAACCGGATGAGGCTTTTTATCGGCATTATCTTGGCGGCAGCTTAATGGGACTCTATTACTTGTGGAAAAATTCGCCCGCGAATGCTGACCCTCTTGGCCCTGAGAATACATTGATTTTTGCGATAAGCGCGCCAACTGGATTGCCGGTAAGCGGCCAAAGTCGCTGCACGGCTACCTGCCTATCGCCCTCCAGCGGTGGCGTATCAGATAGTCAGGCGGGCGGGTTTTGGCCGGCCGAATTAAAATTTGCTGGCTTTGACGCAATTGTCATTAGAGGTGTGTCAAAGGAACCAGTCTATCTCTGGATAAAAAATGGCCATGTAGAATTGAGGGACGCCGGACATTTGTGGGGGAGGTTAACCCTTGACGTCGATACAGAACTGAAAGAGGAACTTAGCGATAACCGGATAGAAATTGCCCAGATTGGACCGGCCGGTGAGCAGATGTCCAACTTCGCCGCTGTTATGAACATGAGCAATCGTGCCTGGGGTCGCACCGGTGTAGGTGCTGTGATGGGTAGTAAACGGCTCAAAGCCATCGTGGTGCGGGGCACCAGTAAAGCCCAACCAGCCAACAAAGAGAGTGTAACGGCCTTGGCAAAGAGGAGCGCCAAATTGCTACCAAACAGTGATATGGAGGAATTTGGTAGGCTGGGTACGGCCGATACCGTCATGGCCAATTATGGGGCAGGTGGGTTACCAACCTACAATTGGAATTCGGGTGTTATGCCTACACTGGCCGCAGCCGAAGCCATCAGTGGAGAAAGATTGTACGATGAATTACTTCGCGGTGCAGCCGACGGTAAGCAGGATAAATTAGGCCGGGATACATGCTATGCCTGTATCGTTCGCTGCAAACGGGTAGTGGAATCTGAGTGGCGCGAACACCAGCTCGTTCCCGAATATGGTGGTCCTGAATATGAAACGATTGCCACCTTTGGTTCTTATTGTGGTGTTGACGATCTTCAGGCTGTTTCTTACGCCAACCAACTATGTAATCAATATGGTGTTGACACGATCTCCTGTGGGGCAACCCTCTCATGGGCTATCGAATGTTTTGAAAATGGCTTGCTGACCGTTGAGGATACTGGCGGTATTGAGCTTCGATTTGGCGATGCCACAGCTTTGATTGCCATGTTGGAGATGACTCTAAAACGAGAGGGATTCGGAGATATTCTGGCCGATGGGTCGGCAAAAGCGGCCGATCAGTTGGGCAAAGGCCACGAATATCTATTGACCGTCAAAGGGCAGGAATTACCAGCCCATATGCCTCAGGTTAAGCGCAGCCTGGCCTTAATATACGCTGCGAATCCGTTCGGAGCAGATCACCAATCGTCAGAACATGACCCCATGTATAACCCCAAGTCATACAATGGTTCAGGAGATTGGCCTGGTTACAAGATATATTTGAGTCAGATTGGTTTGGACAAACCACAACCGACCAAAGTTATCAATGAGGAAAAAATCGAGTTCGCGCTTAAAACACAATATAACTATAGCGCTATGGACACCATGGGAATCTGCCAATTTGTATTTGGCCCAGCCTGGCAACTATTAGGTCCACAAGATATGGCCGATCTTTTGGCTGCAGCAACCGGCTGGGATGTTGCCGTGGACGATATACAAGAATATGGCCGGCGCCGTTTGAATCTAATGAGAGCCCTGAATGCGAGAGAAGGTCTCAGCCGCGAAAAGGACACCTTGCCGAAGAAGCTTTTCGATCAGGCGTTGAGCGGAGGTGGTCGGAGTGATGGAATTCAGTTGGATCGAAAAGAATTCGAATCTGGTCTGGTGATGTATTACCAGCTAGCCGGCTGGGATGTTCAAACGGGTGTCCCGACCAGGGTGACATTGCAGGATGTTGGCTTAGAATGGGTTGCCGACGAACTTGGATTATAGATGCTTTGATAGGGTGGAAATCGAATAATCGATCCTTAAAATTTTTCCTGGTTAAGGGTGTATGGCCACCTTCCGTGATTGGCCTGTGTTATACTAGGCGGGGTAATACAACAATATTCTTTTTTACCTTCTGTTGTTTTCTGGGCTGTTTGCTAAACCTCTGGGTCGGTAGTTGAGAATTGTATAATGTCCCACCATCACAAAGAGTTCGCCCACCTTCACGTCCATAGCGAGTTTTCGTTGCTTGATGGGCTGAGTCGGATAGATCATTTGGCATCCCGCGCCAAAGATCTCAATATGCCGGCCCTCGCCTTAACCGATCACGGGACGATGTATGCCACGATTCAATTCTATCGCGCCTGTAAAAAGGCAGGAATTAAGCCGATCATGGGTGTGGAGAGTTATCTGGCCGCCCGTTCTCTTCGTGACAAAGACCCAGATCAAGATCGTCAGCGGTTCCATCTTCTTCTTCTCGCTCAAAATCAAACCGGTTACAAAAACTTATTAAGGATAGTTAGTGACGCTCAGTTGGAGGGTTTTTACTATCGACCCCGGACCGATCACGAGAATCTCGAGAAATTTAGCGAGGGTCTGATCACAACGACAGGGTGTATGGCGGGTGAAATCCCCCGTGCAATCCATGCTGGAAATATAAAGCGAGCCCACGAGTTATTTTCATGGTATCTGGACGTATTTGGCCGAGAGCGCTTTTTTGTTGAGTTGCAAGAACACAACATTCCCGAACTAAAGAAGATTAATAATACTTTGTTGGATATGGCTCGACATTACGACCTAAAATTTGTAGCCACCAATGATGTTCATTATACGACGATTGACGAAGCCAATCCTCATGACGTCCTGCTCTGTATACAAACCGGAAAAACAGTGGGGAGCAGGGATCGGCTGCGCTTATCTGACCAAAGTTATTATCTCAAATCCTATGATGAGATGGAAAAACTCTTCGGAAACGTCGCTGGTGCTTTGGAAAATAGCCTTCTAATTGCTGAGATGTGTGATGTTGATCCTGAGCCGGCCGGATACCATTTGCCCCATTTCGACGTTCCAGAAGGCTACTCCCCAAAAACTTATTTGATACACCTGTGCGAGAAGGGCCTCTCCTGGCGATATGGTGATGATCGAGCCGCCAGTGATGAGATGCTTAGAAAACGGCTCAATCACGAGCTCAATATCATTCATACTATGGGTTTCGACGCTTATTTTCTAATCGTTTGGGATCTTTGTGAGTTTGCCCGGCAGCGAGATATTTGGTGGAATGTCCGAGGATCAGGAGCAGGATCCGTCGTCGCTTATACTTTGGGTATCACAGGCATCGATCCATTATCAAATGGCTTAATCTTTGAACGGTTTCTAAATCCCGACCGGGTGTCTATGCCGGACATAGATTTGGATTATCCGGATGACCGTCGGCACGAGATGATCGAATACACGATTCGCAAATATGGCTCGGACAAGGTAGCCCAAATCATCACTTTTGGGACGATGGGAGCTCGGGCGGCCATTAGGGACGTCGGCCGGGCCTTGGATGTACCTCTGCCTGAAGTTGATGAAATCGCCAAATTAATTCCGGCCATACCTGGAAAACCGGTAACCATCAAGAACGTACTATCCGAAGGAAATGAATTTTTTAGGGCCGATCTGGCCAAAAGGTATCAAGATGACGATCAGGTCCACACTCTGGTCGACACAGCACAAAGCCTGGAGGGTGTGGCCCGACATGCTTCAACCCATGCAGCTGGGGTGATCATTTCTGACAAACCACTGGTCGAGTACACACCGTTACATAGGCCTACCAGCGGTAGTGATGATAACGAAGGTATTGGCGTCGTAACCCAATGGCCGATGGAGATCTTAGATTCCATCGGCCTGTTAAAAGTGGATTTTCTTGGATTGAGTACGCTAACTATCCTGCGCCGTGCGGCAGAATTGATTGAAAAGCACCAGGGCGTGCGTTATACGATGGAGAACATCCCGTACGATGTGGGACATGTAGGTCCTGATCCTGGTAAAAAGCCAGAAAAACTATTTGAGATGTTGGGTAGAGGGGAGGTTGCAGGTGTATTTCAGGTAGAAGGAGCTGGCATGCGCCGGTTAATGATCCAGATGAAACCGCAGCGCTTTGATAACATCATCGCCGCAATTTCTCTGTATCGTCCCGGGCCGATGGAGAATATACCCGAATACATCGCTCGAATGCACGGCGAAAAAGAGGTCGTCTATCATCACCCCGACCTGGAGCCTATCTTGCAAGAAACCTACGGCATCCTGGTATACCAAGAACAGATCATCCGCATAGCTTCAGACTTGGCTGGTTATCCTCCTGGGGAAGCGGATATGATCCGTAAAGCCGTTGCTAAAAAGAAGCGGAGCTTGATGAACAAGCACCGATCTCAGTTTATCGAAGGGGCAATGTCCCGTGGCTACTCTCGCCAAGTGTGTGAAGCGATTTGGGGGGATATAGAATTCTTCGCCCGATATGGTTTTAACAAGGCTCATGCGGCCGACTATGCCATCATCACTTGTCAAACCGCATTCTTAAAGGCTCATTATCCGGTTGAATATATGACAGCTACCCTTAGTGTCGAGCGAAATAACACTGATAAAGTCGCTACTTATCTTGCTGAAACGCGGCGCATGGGAATTACGGTGGCACCTCCTAACATTAACCAATCAGATCTGGACTTTACCATTGAAGGTGACGAGGAGCAGCCCATCATTCGATATGGATTGGGTGCTATCAAGAACGCCGGTACGGTAGCCATGGAGCTTATCCTCCAGGAACGAGCTGAAAACGGGTTATTCAAAGATTTATCCGATTTGTGTGACCGCGTTGACCTTCGGCGTGTCGGCAAACGAGCCATGGAGTCGATGGTCAAGGTTGGGGTTTTTGATGCCTGGGGTAAGCGTCCCCAATTGTTGGAGGGTATCGACCGAATTATCAGTCATAGCGGGAATACTCATCAGGCTGCGGCCGCCGGTCAAATGAGTTTGTTTAGTGGTCCAATGGGTGCCGAGATGAATATAGGCGTTGAACTACTGAAACCTGACACAACCCTATCTGAGATCGACCAGCGCGAGATATTGGACTGGGAAAAAGAACTTGTTGGGGTTTACATATCTGAACATCCTCTCAGCCGACATCTCGATTTGGTACAAGATATGGTGACGGCGACAACGGCCGATCTAGACGAAGCAGCTAATGGCAAAGCTGTGACCATACTCGGGTTTTTGACCTATCTTCGGAAACATGTAACCAAAAAAGGAGCCTTGATGGCTTTTGGTGGGCTTGAGGATCTTCAAGGAACTGCTGAGCTGCTCTTTTTCCCTTCCATCTGGAAGGATTGTCACTCTATTGTAGAGCAGGACAAAGTCTACATTGTAAAAGGCAAAGTGCGATTTGATGGTGGCGACCGGGCCAAGATCATTGTAGATAGCATTACTGATAATCTCAGCTTGGCTAAGCCCATGGTGAATGAAGAGCCACTTCCTGAACCGCCACAATTGTTAGATCCAGATTCAGATGTTGAGCTACCGTTAAATGAGTCGCTAGATTTCTCATATTCTGCACTGTCTGATGAGAACGAGTTGGAATCCGGAAAGTTTATGCCACCACCCCCCCCAAATTTTGAGCCTGGTGAGGGGGGTTGGATACCTGCGCGTGATGAAACCTTGCCGAATGATCAGGGTCAAATATCGCCATTTGTTGACATTTCTGATCAAGAACCGGTGGTCGCAAATGAGAACACAACGGTGCCGACTAACGGCGAACCCCCATCGATTGATGGAGATACGTCCCCAGCGAATTCGTTATTATCGGAGCTCTCATTATCTGCCAGCAGCCCGCTTGGTAGGACAATCGTCGTCGACGTAGAGCCGACCGACGATTGGAAAAAAACTTGTCGTAAGGTGGTGAGTTTGACGGAAGAATACACCGGACAGGACAGCCTGCGCATCCGTATTGCCGACCAGGCACTGGTTATGGATTTCCCGAATCAGAAAACCCACCTGTGCCCGGCCTTAATGACCGCGATAGAAAAGACGCCGGCCGTTTGCGGTGTAGAAGTTGCTTGATTAATCCGGTCTAGACTCTATGGATTGATTGCGAACTGCCTGAGACACCGGGATGAACAGACCTGGAATTGGACGATAAGAGCATGGATTGGATATGGAAGAACGAATAATTCGAGTGCTGATAGCGAAACCTGGGTTGGATGGCCACGACCGTGGAGCAAAAGTCGTGGCTCGCGCCCTGCGAGATGCTGGCATGGAAGTTATCTATACAGGCCTACGTCAAACGCCAGAAATGATTGTCGAGGCAGCCTTACAAGAGGACGTCAACATCATCGGTCTAAGTGTTTTATCTGGTGCACACATGGCATTAACACCCCGAATTTTTGAGCTCTTAAGGTTAAATGATATGGAGGACGTGCCGGTCTTCATAGGCGGCATCATTCCCAATGAGGATGTGCCAATTTTGAAGGAAATGGGCGTGGTCGAAGTATTTGGGCCTGGGACGAGCACCGAAATCATCATCGACTCTATCAAGGATACGGTATTGGGTGAACGCACTGATTGAGCAAGTGCGGATAGGCCGCCGTAGGGCAATAGCCCAATTAATTACACAAATAGAAAATAACGATACAGCCGCCCGATCAGCGATTAAGGCGTTGTATAGTGATACTGGAAAGGCTCATATTATCGGTATAACAGGTCCACCGGGTACTGGCAAAAGCACCCTTGTGAATGGGATCGCCAAGGTGATAAGAAAATCGGATCTGCGGGTAGGGATTATCGCCGTTGATCCTAGCAGCCCATTTACTGGTGGTGCTTTGCTTGGCGATCGAGTCCGCATGCGCGATTTATCAGGAGATGTGGGAATTTTTATTCGCAGCATGGCTTCTCGCGGGAGCTTAGGTGGATTGGCCCGTATGACGGGGAATGTGGTGAAATTGCTCGATGCGGCTGGTTATGAGGTCATTCTGGTTGAAACGGTGGGCGCCGGGCAAGCCGAGGTCGATATTGCCAGCACTGCTCACACAACGATGGTAGTCGAGGCTCCAGGCATGGGGGATGAGATTCAGACGATAAAGGCCGGGATCTTGGAGATCGCAGATTTGCTAGTAGTGAATAAAGCTGACCGGCCAGGCAGTGATCGTACCGTTAAAGCATTGAAGGCTATGCTGCAAATGGGCCAGTCCCGTGGGTATGTCGATCATCATGGCAAGAAGATTTCAGTGAAGATGAGTGAAAAAGACAGGAGTGATTCAAGCGAGCATTGGCAAGTTCCGGTTTTGGATACGGTAGCAACGGATGGGAAGGGCATAGAAGAATTAGTTGAGGTGACGTTTGCTCACAAAACGCATTTGCAAAAGAGTGGCCAATGGTTTCAGCGAGAAAAAGCACGGTGCCGGCAGGAAATTGGCCAATTATTGCAGACGCGATATTTGGCCGAAATTCGAGCCAGAGTGCCTACCACGGAACGAGAAAAGTTGATTGTGGCTGTGGCCGAACGGCGCATCGATCCATATTCTGCTGTAGACGAGCTATTTGCCCAGACCAATTATCGGGACTGAAAGTTGCTAGCTGGGAAGGTAAGGGAGGATAAAAAAATGTCGCACGTTTCTGGGTATGGGGAGATTCAATTGTTTGCGGGATCGGGATGTCCCGGATTAGCCAAACGTATTAGTGATTATATCGATGTGTCGTTGAGCCCTTGGGAGATCATCGAGTTTCCAAACGAAAATTTATGGATAAGACTCAACGTGAGTGTCCGGGGCCAAGATGTTTACCTGATCCAGAGTCATTCAAAGCCAGTACACCGCAATATCATGGAGTCTCTCATCGCCATAGATTGTTTTAAGAGGGATTCAGCCGGGCGGATTACTTTAGTAGCACCATACCTGGCCTATTCACAAAGTGACAAGAAGGATCAGCCTAGGGTTCCAATTTCTGCCAGGTTGCTGGCCGATATGATTGAGGTAGCAGGGGCGGATCGATGGATGACGCTCGATTTACACGCCGGACAAATCCAGGGTTTCTATAAGATACCGGGTGACTCCATGACGACGTTTCATATTTTGGTTGATTATTTTCGGAGCAAGGAACTTTACAACGCGGTGGTGGTGACACCCGATCTGGGATTCGCAAAGCGAGGTCGCAATTATGCGGCTGAGCTCAAGGTACCCTTGGCATTTGTAGAAAAACGACGTGTCAGCAATGATGGCCTCCGGGAAGCTGTGAGTCTAATTGGATCGGTTGAAGATCGAGATGTGATTATTGTTGATGACCTGGTTGATACAGCTGGCTCCATCGTAGAAGCAGTCCAAATCGTCAAGGAACATGGGGCGAGAGATGTTTATTTATCCTTTGCCCATGCAGTTCTTTCCGACCCAGCCGTGGACCGGCTGCGAAATCTACCAATTAAGGAAATCGTCTGTACAGACACGATCCCAATTCCCAGTGACAAAATGCTGCCCAATATAACCATACTCACCGTGGCAGAGCTCTTGGGAGAAGTCATTCTTCGCTCACACGAAGGGCGGAGCGTCGGCGAGTTGTTCAATGAATGATCGAACACGGGATCATGCCTCGAATTTGACTCCTTAGACGGCTAGCAATCATGTCATAAATGAGTGCTGCCTAATTGTACACTTGTCAACTCATTCATCAGGCTATAATAAAAAGCTATGTTTAAAAAATTCGTCAATAAAATCGTTGGTGATCCAACGAAGAAATATCTAAGCAGTCTTAATCCCATCGTCGATGGAGTCAACGACCTTGAACCCGAGTTCGAAGGTTATTCAGATGAAATGATGCGGCAGAAAACGGCCGAATTTAAGGAGCATTTGGATAAAGGGGAAGTCACCCTCGAAGATATCATGATTGAGGCTTTCGCTCTCGTTCGTGAAGCTTCCCGCCGGACAACTGGCTTGCGGCATTATGATGTTCAAATCATGGGTGGTGTTTTGTTGCACCGGGGTGAAGTTGTAGAAATGCGAACTGGCGAGGGTAAAACCCTAGTGGCTACCTTGCCCCTCTACTTAAACGCCTTGAATGGTGATGGCGTTCATTTGGTTACCGTAAATGAGTATCTTGCCCGCCGCGATGGTGGATGGATGGGAAAGATCTTCCATGCGCTGGGTTTAACAGTCGGTTGTATCGGGCCGCTTCAATTTTCCGCCCTTTACGATCCCGACTACGTGAACCCAGGGACCGAGTTGGAGGATGAACGATTGGTTCACTGGAGACCTTGCACTCGGGTTGAAGCATACCGGGCTGATATCACTTATGGCATCAGCAGTGAGTTTGGGTTCGACTATCTTCGGGACAACATGGTTCGAAGCAAAGACCAGTTAGTCCAACGGGATCTGAATTATGCCATTATCGACGAAGTGGATAATGTGTTGATCGACGAGGCCCGGACACCCCTGATCATCTCAGGGCCTTCAGGTCAAGTTAGCCATGATTATGTGCGATTTGCCCAATATGTTCGTGGCTTACGAGAGAATACGGCCGAAGAAGACGAGGAACCCAATGGCCATTATGCTCTTGACGAAAAAAGCCGGAGTATAAGTTTAACCGATCCTGGCATTGCCGAGATTGAGAAGCGCATTCCCGAGATTGATCCGGACGTCGGCGATAGTCTTTATGACCCTAGATTCTTCCACCTGACTTATTTCGTAGATAATGCCCTTAAAGCGCAATATTTGTTTAAGCGGGACAAGCAGTACGTTGTACAAAATGGTCAAGTGATTATCGTCGATGATTTTACAGGCCGTCTTATGCCTGGTCGGCGGTATTCGGATGGTTTACATGAAGCCATTGAAGCCAAGGAAAGCGTTCAGGTCCAACGTGAAAATGTCACTGTGGCGACGATAACCATCCAAAATTACTTCCGGCTCTATAACAAGTTGGCAGGTATGACTGGTACGGCGCTGACGGACGCCGAAGAATTTCACGAGATCTATGAGTTGGATGTAACACCACTGCCAACAAACGTCGATTATATAGTCGAGACGGGATCGATGGGCTTGGTTGAGCAATCGCGCAAGGTCGAGAACACCAACGAGATTTATTATGCCAGGCCAGATTCCCTTGATGAGATGGTGTTCGCCAAACGTGTTGATTTTCCAGACCAGGTATATGGGACGGTTGAGGCGAAGGATGAAGCGATTCTCTCCGAAATCTCGCGAGTGAGAAAGACTGGGCGCCCGGTCCTCGTCGGCACGACGTCCGTGGAACACTCCGAGATCATTCATCGTACTCTTGAGAGGAAGAAAATCCCCCATGCAGTACTGAATGCCAAGATGCATCAATCTGAGGCGTTAGTCGTTGCCCAGGCCGGTCGAAAAAAAGCAGTAACGATATCGACGAATATGGCTGGACGGGGAACAGATATCTTGTTGGGAGGAAATCCTGAAGGCCTGGCGGCCGAGGCACTGGAGCAAGAACTCTTCGATCGGAAAGATTTGACCCAACTAGCTATCCGGTTGTTATCCGAAGATGAAGAACGAGCTCGGGAGTACGCTGAAAAACATCCCAAACTTAGTGATGATCTCGTTGACGCTCTCATCGAAATGAAAATTGACTTCGATAAAGCTCAAGCCGAGATCGAGCAAATTCAGGTTATTGGTTATCTAGCCCGATCGTTACAGGAACCTTACGACATCGATTACAATGACATTAGCCAGGTTCTACGTTATGTGAGAAGCGGCCGGATGTCAGAAGCGCGGGCATTTCTGGAAGAGATTGATAAAGATGTAGCCCTTGTAGATGATGTAATTCGTCTATGGAATCTGCATAGTCGATATCAGGTTGCTCAAAATGATCCTGGAAAGGCCTCCCAATTTTTAGCTGAAACGCTTTTTGACAAGCTGTATAACGCCCGCGCAGCTCTCATACGGGCCATAATCGAAGGCAAACGTGCAGAGGCGGAAGAAATCGCTAGTTCGATGCCAGGCTTGACCCTTGATCTAATCGACCGGATTGAGAGTATTAAGCAACAAACAGAAGAAGAACGAGCAGAAGTATGGCAGCTAGGTGGGCTTCACGTCGTTGGTTCGGAAAGACACGAGTCGAGGCGAATCGACAACCAGCTTCGAGGTCGTGCAGCCCGGCAAGGTGATCCTGGCTCGTCACGGTTTTTCTTATCACTCGAAGACGATCTGATGCGTCGTTTTGGTGGTGAACGGCTCAAGGGCTTCATGTCCAGGACAAACATTCCGGATGACATGCCCATTGAGAGCAGTTTATTGGATCGCATCATCGAAAACTCGCAGGAGCGAATTGAAGGGTACAATTTTGACATTCGGAAAAACGTCGTGGAATATGACGACGTGATGAGCAAGCAGCGCGAAGCGATCTACACAAACCGGCGCGCTACCTTAATGGGTGAAGAGATAGATCTCGACACCCGGATCGCCAAGGCTTTCGAAGCGTCAGTCGACGAACTTGTCGAAAACTACTTATTAAATTACATAGGCTATGTTAAAGGTGAGATCGATCGCTCAATCGCCGTGTATAGTACGGATGCGACGGATTCCATCAATGTTAATGGCGTTTTGATTCGCATGCGTGGTCTTTTGCCTGGGGTAAGTGAATTGGACCGGGTCGATCTAGCCGATGCCTCGGCGGATGAATTGACCGACGAGCTCATATCCCTGGCCTATGAAAACCTTGAAAATGGTTACAATCTCTACCAGTTCCTTCAGGCCGCCGGCCGGTTTATTCCCCTTTTACCCCCGGTACCTAACCTCGGCAGTGCCCTTAGCGGCCGCCGTTCTGGCCAACTCCAAGCTCGCGAAAATATACATCGAGATTTCTTAGGGCAGGTAAAGACGGTATATGACGATTTTCTATCAGAGCATATAAGCGAAGGTGAATATGAAGAGATTTGGGGTCGCGCCTCGGCTCGTATCGATGCGGCTTTCAACCAGTTTAATGTAGAAGGGTTATCGAAACAGGCTTTGATCAGGCAACAAGAAGCTTTCCGCGGGAAAGTAGACGAAGCATTGCGCGATCTGCTGATCGATAGCCTGTCGGCCTTGGATGCGGAACAGATGGCGGACGCGTTATCCGGTTACATCGAGCAGTTACGTCAGCGCTGGGCCGAACAGATTGGAGAAGAAGAGTACCAGAATTTTCAACAACTCTTATTGCTAGAGGCTATTGATCGGGAGTGGCGGGATTACCTGATTGCCATGGATGATCTGCGGCGAGAAATAGGATTAGAAGCCATCGCCCAGCGAGATCCAAAAGTCGAATATAAGCGCCGATCATATCAGATGTTCGCCGATATGCGTGGCAATGTTGAACTTGCGGTTGCTGAAGGATACTTCCGACATATGGCCAGCCATCAAGCCTATATCCAGCAACAACAAGCAACTTCAGCCTACCGTGAACAGCTAAACCAGGCCGGCTACCAGGTTGTCAAGAAAGAAAAAGGGAAGGGAGTTGAGCTCCGGCGTGACACACCTAAGGTTGGGCGAAATGATCCATGTCCATGTGGCAGTGGTAAAAAGTATAAACACTGCCATATGCGAACTGATCAGGTAAAGAGTACCAGGGGTAAACAAAAGAGACGGGCGAAAGCTGGCTAGATCGTCGAGAGGAAGAATCAGTATTTGAGATGCCTCAGATTCTATCCCATTCCTTAAGAGCCGCTCTGATGACTCGCCTGACATCAGGATCTTCTATCTCATCGGGACGCTTATAGTATGTTCCATCAACTTCGATTAACAGACCACCAGCCGGGTCTACATGCAATTTGATATTGCGACCCTGAAGTTTATCATCGGCCGCAACGTGTTTCTTTAAGATGGGGTTTACCTGGCCGACAAGACTGAGAGGACCGGTAAAGCCTGTTCTTTCTGTACCCACAGGATGCTCGCTGTCCAAACTCTCGGCATTGGTAGCGTATAACATGTCCCGTTCTCGTTGTAGCGATTCGAGAAATTCCGCTTGACGTTGTTCAAGCGATGGGCTCACGGGTTGGTCGACGCTGGGAACCTCGGTTGATAGTGGTGGAGCCAGACCGGCCGATTCCAGGGCCTCGTAGCCGTCGGCAAAAACAACTAATTCGCCTATCGCAGCCATCAACCGCTGCCTGACCTCGGCATCATTTACTTCAGAGATATGCTGATACCGTCCATTGCCGACTTTGACCAACAATTTGCCAAGCGGCGGAACCCGCACGACGTTCATAACTTCTACTTCAGCTTCCATTTTCTAACCCCTCAATTTACCCCATTTACAACTACTATTCTATTATATCTGGCATCCAAAGCAGAAATGGGTTCCACGACCACCCAGTTGCATTTTGTGCACAATGCCTTCGCAACGGGTACACCGTTCGCCCGCCCTGCCATACACCAAGAAGGAATTTTGCATCTGTCCCATTGTACCATCTGGCTTCCGATAAGCAGCATCAATGCTTGCCCCCCCACGATCGATACCCATCTCCAGTACCTGGCGTATCGCTGTATGAAGCACATGTACTTCCGGTAGTGATAGAGAGTTGGAGCGTCTCTGGGGATGCAATCGAGCATGAAATAGGGCTTCGTCGGCGTAGATATTGCCGATACCGGCGATAAACGATTGGTCGAGAAGTAACGGCTTTAGAACCCGGTTCCGGCTTATCAATTGCTCGAAAAGCCATTCAGATGTGAAGGCGTCTGATAAAGGCTCCGGACCGAGTGAGCCAAGAACATCATCAGGATCCGTTACCAAATAGACCCGGCCAAACTTGCGAGTATCCTGAAACCAGAGTTCGTGGCCATCAGAAAGGCCAAAGACAGTGTGGACGTGTTTATCGGCGGTTTCTCCCGCCTTAGCAATCGATAATTGCCCGGACATCTTGAGATGGATAATTAATGTCTCGTCACCACTAAGATGAAAGACGATGTACTTTCCGCGACGAGTGATGGATTTAAAATTGAGGCTGATGATTCGCTGGCGAAACTCGGGAAAATCAGGTTGGGCGATATGTCTCGGCCAATCGTTGTGAACGTCGACAATGGTTCTGCCTATTAACGATGGCCTAAGGCTACGTGTAATTGTCTCTACTTCTGGCAGTTCAGGCATATGAAGGTCGTGGTTATGATATTTAACAGCTTGAGATTATACCTCCATTCTCCAGCGAAACGACACGATTGTGGCCATATCGAAAAATCATCCTAAAATATCACTTTGTTAGAAAATGAGGGGGTGAAAGTAAATGTATCCTGAAGATAGGGTGTTAGTAGCCTACCTGCCCACAACCAATGATTTTAAAATCCTAATCCAGGAAGGCTGGTACCGTATCCCACAGCAATATGCTCCAAAGGGTATCCACGCCGAGTATTATGCCTTTTATTTTGGCCGGGACTTTGGCGATCGGAAATGGGCCATCCACTACTATGCCGAACAACGAGGATACGAACTCTTGCGGCGCAGCGATCTCTTTCCCGAACAACCTACCCATCCAAGGGCCGGCGACCTTTATTATAAGATATCACTTGGACCGTTGCAGATGCTAGACCACCCCATCGTCAGCCTTCGTTGGCGACGAATCACGTTTATGCACACAACTTGGGATCGATTTGTAGAGGCCAGAGAAATTAACGATTTGTTGATCGAGGGGGGAACATATGTCGATAGGATATTTGCCACTCTCAAGGATAAGGGTGTCCGAGTTGAACGGAATTATTCAGTAAAAGAAGATGAGCCCGAATACGTTGTGCCCTTATCGGTATTTTGTAGAGATGGTCGAATAGACATTCTCCAAGAACAATTGCCGATCAATGAGAGTGAAATGGAAGATCTGATCGGCGATATTATGCGGCAAATTGCACTTCTGGGGGCCAACTAAGAGCAACGATTCTTTATCCCGATAAACGATTGGGATATTTTAGGAGTAGGTTTTCCATTACAAGCCGGGAATTGGCATTATGTTCCAATTGCCATATAGCAAGCTCCGTTTGGCGTAGGCTGGTCACGACTTCTGCAACAGGCCTTAGCTTGAGTAATTCAAGCATCTGTGACTTTTGATCGTAGTTGGTTAGTGTGCCATTTTCGCGATTGCCCACGCCAAGTAATGTACAATCTCGCCACCAACTGAGCCAGGTTCTGAGCAACTCTGGCAGAATCTCGGGTTTTCCAGAAAGTTCGTCGGCAAGGATAAATCGATCGACACGAGATCCAGCCAATGCATTGTATAATCTACTCAATTGCTCATCTCGAACGTCGAGGACAACCATATTTTGAGCCGTCTCCACCGCCCAACCTAAACGGCCATCCGATAAACGAGCCAACAATCGGGCCTGTTCCGGTTCGACCCCCCAACGTTCCTTCAGTTCTCCTTCTACAAGAGAATGCTTTACCGGCCGCAGATCAATCACCCGGCAACGGGAAGTGATGGTGGGTAAGAGAGTATCAGAGTCGGCAGCGGTAAGGATTAGCACAACGTTGCTGGGCGGTTCTTCCAAGGTTTTCAGAAAAGCGTTGGCGGCGCTGGGATTGGCGGATTCAAATTTTTTCAGAATGGCCACCTTGTAGCGCGCCTCAGCGGCCGTCAGGTTTAGTTGATGGTTTAGCTCTCGGATCTGGTCNNAATCAAGTTGCAAGAGCGACATTTTCCGCAAGGTCTATCCTTTAGATCCACGGCTGTACAGTTAAGAGCCTGGGCGAAAACTCGGGCCAGGGTGGATTTGCCGACCTGAGATGGTCCTGTGATTAAATAGGATTGCCCTATCCGATCATATTGTATGGCACTGCGTAAAAAATCCACCGCCCAATCATGGCCGATGATATCATTCCATTTTGTCATCGTATGTATTTTATGGTGGATTGCCGGATTCGTAAAAAAAGAAAAGGGAGCCGGACTAATGATCATGGGAATGGTCGAATTCGTGCAACAAAAGAAGTCGCCCGGTAAAATCACTACGGAGTTATCAGCCGGGAAAATTTTTGTAAGATGGAATGGTAAAGAGCGATCAGCTCACACGATCCATCAAATTATTTTCAATCTGGAGAGTATCAAATGAGCAAAGAAGTGGTGATCGTCAGTGCGGTCAGGACGCCCATTGGCAGCCATGGTGGGATATTATCGGCTGTGAGGCCGGATGATTTGGCGGCCTTGGTAATCAGAGATTCCATTCAGCGGGCCGGCATCAAACCTGACATTGTTGAAGAAGTATATTTCGGCTGCGCCAATCAAGCCGGTGAAGATAATCGTAATGTGGCCCGTATGGCCACATTATTGGCTGGCTTTCCTGAGCATATTGCAGCGGTCACGGTCAACAGGTTATGTGCCAGCGGACTAAATGCTGTGAACCAGGCAGCCAGGGCAATTTTGGCCGGGGAAGGGGATGTTTTCATCGCTGGTGGAGTGGAAAGCATGTCACGCGCACCATACTCTTTCCCTAAAAATCCAAGAGCATGGGGACCACCCGGCAATATTACCGGCTGGGATACGACACTGGGCTGGCGCTATCCAAATCCGAAGATGGAAGCGTTGTTCCCGCTGGAGGCTATGGGAGAAACGGCCGAAAACATCTACTCGTTGAGTTGTTCTGGAAAAATCGAAGGTGGCCAAATCACACGGGAAGAACAGGATGCTTTTGCCTATGAAAGCCAGCGCCGGGCCTATGAGGCGATTCGCAATGGCCACTTTAAAGATGAAATTCTGCCGGTCTCGATTCCTCAACGCAAAGGCGATCCCATCATCATGGATACGGATGAGCACCCACGAATTAAGAAGAATAGGGATGATTATGAGTTGACTACTAGCCCGGAATTACTGGCTAAATTGAAGCCAGTCTTTCGTGAAGGGGGTACGGTGACAGCCGGTAATGCTAGCGGACTCAATGACGGTGCCGCGGCCCTGGTATTGATGTCAACCGATAAGGCCGAGGAGCTCAATGTTCAGCCCATGGCTAGCTGGCTGGCGTCGGGAGCGGCCGGGGTGGATCCTCGCACAATGGGCCTCGGTCCGGTTCCAGCCACGCGAAAGGCGTTGCAACGAGCAAGTTTGTCTCTCGAGGACATTGACTTGATCGAGCTAAACGAAGCTTTTGCGGTCCAATCGCTAGCAGTCATCCGCGAATTGGGTTTAAATCCGAAAATCACGAACGTGAATGGTGGAGCGATAGCCCTTGGCCATCCACTTGGGTGTTCGGGTGCCCGAATTTTGACCACTCTCTTGCACGAGATGAAAAGAAGAAGTGAAAAGGGTGAATTCATGAAATATGGTTTAGCTACCTTATGTGTGGGTGTCGGCCAAGGTGAAGCCACGATTGTCAAGCTGATAGCTTAAACAAAGATAATGCGAGCGTTCGTAACCGGAGGAACGGGATTTATCGGCGCTAACTTGGTGGCTGGTCTGAATGCTCGGGGCATAAAAGCCATAATACTGCGACGGGAGTCATCATCTCTTTTAGCCCTGGATGGATTGGCTTACGATTCGATCGTTGGCGATATTCTGGATTCGCCCCTGCAATTGGCCGAGGCAATGGATGGCTGTGACTGGGTATTTCACGTGGCTGCTGTTTCTGATTATTGGCGACAAGGAACGGATTGGGTTTACAAAGTCAACGTGGAGGGTACGAAAAACATCCTGGTGGCAGCACGGGCTGCTCAAGTCCAACGGTTTGTATTCACAAGCTCTCTGGCCGCAATGGGCATTCCAAAGCGTGGCCAACTTTTAGACGAATCAAGTACGTTTAACTTGAGACCAGACCAGATGCCTTATGGTCACAGCAAACATCTAGCCGAGATCGAGGTGCGCCGGGAAGTCGAACGCGGGCTAGAGGCCATCATCGTCAATCCATCCATCGTCTTAGGACCACGAGATCTCAACTTGATCTCTGGTTCGATTATTATCGAGGCGGCCAATGGTCTGGCAAGGGTCTATCCCCCTGGTGGTGTGAACTATGTTTCAGTCGAGGATGTTGTTACCGGTCACATCTCGGCCGCTAAGAAAGGATGCACAGGTGAGCGTTATATCCTGGCTGGTGAAAATTTGACTCACAAAAGGGCACTGCAAATCGTATGCGAGGTGGTCGGCCGGAAACCGCCGATAATCGAGCTTCCCAAGTGGACTCTACC
>DOXE01000100.1 GCA_003519205.1 Chloroflexota bacterium | reverse complement strand
TAAACCCTGTATCTGCTCCTTGCCCGCCTGGGCGGCCAATTGGTAGGCGGTGCGCATGTGGGTCTGCATCCGGGTTAGCAGGGCCTCATCTGGCACTTCTCCCTTTGCCGCCAAACGCACCATTTCCTGGGTTCGTTCCTGGGCAAAGGCCAGGTGCATTTTTGCTTGTTCGCCGGGATCATTGCTAAATGTTAGCCGGGCTTGCTCCATGGCTAACTTGAGCGGATAAACGGCCGAGTCAGGCAGGCTATCGGCCGCTGCTGCCAGGGTTCCTCCGAGGGAACCGAAAGCAAAAACGAGAATTAAAGCTGCTTTTAATATGAGGGCACTCATTTTCCGAATCTCCTTTTGTTGTGGCGTTGAGGTCGACGAGGACCTAGAAAGTTGCTGAGATATCCAATCTTTAAGACGCACGATCGGAGTTGGAGATACGGGTTGGAGCTGAAGCTCGGTTACCTGGGCTAAGAAATCGTTGCGATCGGAGACCAATGACTCGACGGCCGGTGTCTCTACAGGCCTTAACGTTTCCAGCGTTGTGGCAACGTGCAATATTGGACGCAAGTCGGCGGCTTCGGCCGGGAAAGAATCCAGGATATTGGCTGGGGAGTCACCATGGAGCAGGCGGCTCACCGCCAGGTCAAGTTGATCATCAGAAATTCGAGTGGTCATGCTGGTACCTCCTCGCCAGCCTGGACAAGCTGCCGTTGTAATGAGGCCAAGGCGCGGTGTTGCAGAGATTTGACAGCACCAACGGGTTTGCCGGTAATTTCGGCTACCTCTTTGTTTGACATCCCTTCGAGGAACTTCAGAGCCACAACCTGTTGCTGATCAGGCGTTAAACACAATAACGCAGCGCGGACCTTTTCGGTCTTCAGGTTCAACTCTGCTGCTTGTATTGGATCGTCCCCCACGCAGATAATATTTTCTTCAAGGGGATAATGTTGCTGGTTTTGCCGGCGGCGATAATGATCGACGACGATATTGTGGGCCACACGATAGAGCCAGGCCCGTAAATTTTGGTTGGGTCCTGTTTTATTGTGAATGGCCTGGAGGAAGCGGCGAAAAACATCAGCCGTCAGATCACGGGCTACTTCAACATCGCCCACCCGCCGGTAAATATAACTGTAAATCGGTTGGTGAAAATCGTCGTATATGGCACCAAGTGCTTTGCGATCAAAGGAGCGAGCCTTTTGTAATCGCTTGGATTCGCGCTCGCTTGCCACCGTGTTTCGTTCCTTTCCCCTTTCCATTAGAGTATCCCAAGAACGGGTGGCATCAGTAGTGATAGATGTCATCATGTATTTCGACAACAGTCACGAACGGTCGACGGCAAATCGTCTCCATATTTGTTAAGACGTAGAGGAAGGGATTTGGATACGGGGAAATTGCTTATTAGTAGTATTTTCTGCATATTTTCCGATAATATTTTCAGCTGAAAGAGGTTCATAAAAGATGATGTCATGAGACCGGTCAAAAACCTTGATGCCGAATATGTGCTGGCTGGCGAGTTAGATGTAAATAATCGCCGCGTAATCATAGGCCTGAATCTGGTTGGGCTGGCCTTGTTGTTTCTTTTTGGCTGGATCTTCTTTCAGATTGCCTCGGCTATCCGGCCAGAGATCGAAAGCCCGAGTATATTCAGCGTACGCGGGGGGTTAGAGCCTCTTGGCTTGGCCTTGGGCCTAATTATCGTGCTAATTGCCCATGAATTGGTGCATGGCTTCTTCTTTTGGATCTTTACCGGCGATCGCCCAAAATTTGGCCTTCATATCTTTTATGCTTACGCGGCCGCGCCCGAATGGTACCTTCCCCGTAATTATTTCCTGGTCGTCGGCCTGGCGCCTTTTGTTTGCCTTTCCTTGGCTGGCCTGTTATTGTTGCCTATCGTGCCATTTGAGATGGTGTCTGAATTGGTTCTCAGCCTCATCTTCAATGCGGCCGGTTCAGTAGGTGACTTCGCCGTTAGTGGCTGGCTCGTAAGCCAGCCAAAAACCCTGATGATTCATGATATCGGTCCTAGGATGACTTTCTATAGAATGTCCGAGCCCGAAGTAGCAGGAATGAGCCGCCGGTGGCTTTATCTCATGGAATCTCTTGCTGTGGACCAGGAGGAAGCCCGGCGAGTTTTTGCCGATCTGGTGTCCCGCTATACGGAGAAGGGGCGCTACTATCATAATCTCGGGCATGTGAAAGAGCTTTTGGACACGGTGGATGAACTTGAGGCTCTGGCTACTGATTTCACGACAATTCGACTGGCTGTCTGGTTCCATGACGCGATCTACGATCCTAGGGCCAAGGACAATGAAGTGAAGAGTGCCCAATATGCTCGAAAGACTTTGCAGGCTCTTGGCTTGTCGCCGGAAGTTGTCGACAGAGTGAGTGACCTGATTCTGGCAACGATCACCCACCAGGCACCGGATGGCGACATCAATACCCAGATTTTGCTCGACGCCGATCTGGCCCCCCTCGGTTCACCCGAAACGGTTTTTAAACAACAGTCGTTAGCCTTGCGTAAAGAATTTGCCTGGTTATCAGAAGAAGAATTTCAGGCGAATCGAGCGCGCCTGCTAACCGGTTTCCTGGAGCGTGAACGAATTTACCGGACCGACCAACTCTTTAAATCCCTGGAATCCCAGGCCCGGCATAACCTCGCCAAAGCCTTAAACAGAACAAATAATCATTGACCGGGTCAGCGCCAGAAGGTACTGTGAACCGGCATATAATAGATAAGGAGGGCAGTCATGGAAATTACTATTTCGCAAGACGATGGTCGGGTGCCAGTGACGGTGTTTCATCTCCAAGGAGATCTGGCTGACGAGGAACCGTTATGGTCCCAAGCGCAACAAGCGTACGTTGATGGTACACGTTACCTGCTGCTAGATATGAGAAAAGTGCCATCTATTACCAGTGCCGGGTTACGAGCCATTCATGAAGTTTACCAATTGTTACGCAGCGATGCGCCGGAAGAGAGTGACGAGGTAGTTCGTAAGGGAATCGCTTCAGGTAGCTATACCTCGGGTCACCTGAAATTGCTGAAACCGTCCAAAACAGCCATGAAATCCCTCAGCGTCGCCGGATACGATATGTTCTTGGATATATATAAGAAATACGCGGAGGCAATTGCCTCGTTTTGATGGACGTCATTACCGCCCGATATCCGGTAGCCGAAAAAAAGGATCTGGCGGTGATCCGCCGCTTTACCGAGGCAGTGATGGCAGCCATTGGGGTGGAACAGGAGATTGCCTCAGAACTCGTCCTGGCTGTGCATGAAGCGACAGCAAACGTCATCATCCACGGCTATAAAGATCAGCCTGGATGTGTCGTCATCGAAATCGCTCAGGCCGGAAAAGACCTGCAAATCAAGTTACGCGATCAAGCCCCAACTTTTGATCCGACAACTGTTCCAACTCCCGACGTGAGCGTCCCGCTAGGCCAGCCGCCGTATAGCGGCATGGGCGTCCATATGATGCGATCCTTTACCGACGAGTTGCGCTACCGGGTGACGGATGAAGGCGAGAACGAACTGATATTGGTGAAATTTGACGCCATCCAAACGTGATCGTTTGCTAGACGGCCGGTTTTCAACGCGAGTTCTGGACGATGGCGACATCGTCAAGGTGCACTGGGATGAAGATGAGAGGATACGGCTTCCATCATCGGGTCGAGGAACGCCACCCGACAATACCTGGTTGGGAGGTGGCCACCGACCAGTCGTTTGACGAACGCCAGACATCCGTCAATTACCATTTCCCACTAAATGTTAGAATATCTATATGTTCACAAAAAATGATACGCCATTTGCCCTTTCCTTTTTCATTTTCATGATAATGGTGCTTTGGTTGGCGGTGGCTTGCGTGCCGGCCGAAGTGGAGCCATCTTTTGGCGAGCCAGTGCCGGTGACTCGCGATGGTTCGCCAACGCCGTTTCCATTGCCAACTGAGACAGCACCAGCCATTGAGCTAGTTGGTAGCGTCACGCCGACTCCATACGAGACCCCGGACGGCGAGTTGGCTCTGAGCCTAACGCCAGGGATTGAGCCGCCGGCCGTACCACCAACGCCGACGCCCGTGCCGCCATTCCCGGGCATGATTTACCAGGATGGTCTGGGACTGTGGCGGGTAGCAGGCGACTGGCAGCCGGAACTGCTGGCTGAGCTTCCGGTTGGCGCGATCCTATCCCCTGACGGCCGCCAAGCTTTGTATCTATCAGGAGACGATATCTGGCTGGTCGAATTGGATAGCCGGAAAGAGCGTAATTTGACCGTAGGGAGTGGCCGTGGGCATTGTTGCGCGCAATGGTGGCCTGAGCGGCCGGGAACTATCATCTTTGGCTCGTGGCCGCTTGACAGCGATTTGGGTCCAACCACGGGTTTCCTTTCGGCCATTCAATCAGATGGGGGTGGCTACACGGTTCTGGACGAGGAAGTGCAGTCCAACGGCTTGCCCGCCACCGGCCCTGATGGCCAACGTATCGCTTACGATCGAGGAGGCAGTTCCTGGATTTACCGTTGGGACGTTGGACCAGAGCCGTTGGATCCGGCCGCCTATGGTCTGACCAATGTGGTGCGAATCGGTGGGCCGGCTTGGTCACCCGACGGCCGGCAACTGGCTTGGACGGTGGCCATTGAGGATCCGGATTGGCAAATAGCCCTGGCCATATTTGATTTAGAAAGCCAATCGGCCTGGTTACACCATCCTTACTACAATACGGGTCGGGGAGGCTGGTTTCCGCCGCCAGCTTGGAGCCCGGATGGTCGCTGGCTGGCCTTTGTCACCGAAGATTTAGATGCGGCCATGAGGGGCCTATGGGCTATCGATGTCGAGGAGGGCGACGAGATCTATTTGGGGTTTGGTAATAAGCCCCTCTGGAGCCCCGACAATCGCTGGTTGGTTTATCAGGGTTTTTCGGAACAGGGGCAGGATCCAACAGCCCGGCTGGTTGAAGTAGGATCGTGGTACATGATCCAGATGTATCTGCCACCGGGTGCGATGGCTGTGGATTGGGTGGAGTAACGGACATTCACTGCGTCCCTTTAGGCATCTGGCCAGGAACTGGCTAGAATTGCGCCATGGCGATCAACCAGCCGACAATCACCAGTAATGGCGTGGTCCGGCCGACGCATGTCGAGGTCGAACTGACTCGCCTGACGGAAAACTACCGGGCCATTGAACGCGCCGTAACCCCGGCGACTGTAATGCCCATCCTCAAAGCCAATGCCTACGGACACGGGCTGGTCGAGGTGGCCCGGCATTTTGCTTCCCTGGGCGCGCCGTATCTGGGGGTTGCCTTCCTGGAAGAGGGCATCCTGTTGCGCGAATATGGCGTCACGACGCCGATCCTGGTATTAGGCGGCATTTTAGGCAACCAGGTGCCTCTTTTCTTGGAATACGATCTCACCTTAACCGCTTCCTCCGTCGAGAAGCTGAGCCAGACCAATGATGCCGCCCGAGCCATGGGCAAGAGGGCCAAAATACACCTGAAGATCGATACCGGCATGGAGCGTATCGGCGTCCATTATTACAGCGCGACCGAACTGCTGGAGACGGCTCTCACCTGTGAATATTGCCAGATCGAGGGCATTTTTTCCCATTTCGCCAACAGCGATGCGGCCGATCTGGCTTCAGCGCGTCTACAATTAGAGCGGTTCTGTGAGGTGCTGCACTTTTATGAGGGACGTGGCTTACCGTACCCAATCCGCCATATCGCCAATTCAGGCGGCATTCTCCAACTACCGGAAAGTCACTTGGACATGGTTCGGGCCGGCATTCTTTTGTATGGGGTCTATCCTTCGATGGAAGTGATGCGCACGATTTCCGTCCGCCCAGCCCTAAGCTGGAAATCCCAGGTGGTCTATTTTAAAGTTGTCCAGCCGGGCCATCCGGTCAGTTATGGCTCGACCTGGCAAAGCGATCACATGGTGCGGGTGGTGACCATCCCCGTCGGCTATGGTGATGGCTATTTTCGAAGCCTTTCCAACCGGTCTGAGGTCATCATTCGCGGCAAAAGGTACCCGGTTGTCGGTCAAGTCTGCATGGACCAGATGATGGTCAATATCGAATGGGAGACGGCCTATAATGGTGACGAAGTGCTGCTCATCGGCGAGGCCGGCAACGCTTCGGGCGATGTCGTGTCCATCACCTGTAGTGACCTGGCCCAATGGGCAGGCACCATCCCTTACGAGATATTAACCAATATCAATACCCGCGTCCCACGTTTATACCTGAACGACAATGGCTGATCTCAGGCTACTGGTCGTCGCCGGGGATCCGCTGGCACGGGCTGGTTTGACCATGTTATTGTCCGACCAACCCGGCCTGCAAATCGTTGGGCAGGTTGGCGAAAGTGAGGCGTTGACTGCCGAAGTTGAAGTGTACCGGCCGGATGTGATCGTCTGGGATCTGGGCTGGGAACCAGGGGATAGTATCGAAATGGTGGCCGAATTGGCGGCTGAAAGTGAAGAGCCGGGAATCGCCGTCGTCGGCCTTATCCCAGATGGAGAGCAAGCCTCGGCCGTCTGGTTGGCCGGGGTGGGGGGGCTGTTATTTCGTGACGTGACGATCGAACGATTATATGCTGCCATCCAGGCCGTTGCCCAAGGCCTGGTTGCGATAGAACCGGAACTCCTGGCGGATATATTGCCGACCGGATCGTTTGAAGAACCGGCCCTAACCGAAGCGTTGACGCCCCGCGAGCTGGAAGTGTTGCAGTTGCTGGCCGAAGGGCTGGCCAACAGGGCCATCGCCCAACAGTTGGATATTAGCGAACATACGGTCAAATTTCACGTCAATGCCATCATGGGCAAACTGGGCGCCCAAAGCCGGACAGCAGCTGTGGTCCAGGCCACCCGTTTGGGCTTGATTATGTTGTAAAATTGTCCCAAGCTTTCGCCTTACTCTTCATGTAATTGGCGAAAGTCCAGTTACTTTCGTTTAATTAATAGCTCCTGGTAAATCTCCTCCCAGAGATCTTGATATGCCTTGGAGGCAAGGGAAGCGGGGGCAAAGGCCGGTACCGGCTGGCGGTAGATTCCCATCTGCTCGACGTGGGATAGATAAGGGATGGCACTCTGCAATACGCCATCAAAGTTACCCCTGGCCCATGCTGCCAGCTCGCGGTGCATTTTTTTTCGCCCGTCGACAAACGAGAAAAATGTATACACACCGACCGAACGGTAGTTATTCTCTTTGAGGAAGGTGTGCAATTGGGCGTGTGTTCGGACTGATAGCGTCGTCGGGATAAGGGGAACGAGCAGATT
>DOXE01000109.1 GCA_003519205.1 Chloroflexota bacterium | reverse complement strand
GACCTGATTTACAAGGGATATTCCTTCACTTCATTTGCCAGCCTGAGTGAAAAATTTGCCCAAAATAGCTTCGTATGCACGGCCGCCAGCAAAACCTTTAATCTCGCCGGTCTGAAGACATCAAACATCATTACCCCAAACCGCGACCTAAGGGAAAGATTTGAGAAAACCTTGGTCCGCAATGGGCTGTTTGGAGTGAATACCTTCGGCATCGTAGCCGTGGAAGCTGCCTATAATCATGGAGAAGAGTGGTTAGCGGAGGCGATGGATTATATAGAGGATAATTACCGTTTTATGGAGTCCTTTATAGCCGAGCACCTACCCCAACTCAAAATCATACGCCCACAGGGTACTTATTTGGTCTGGGTAGATTTTAGAAACCTGGGACTTGACCCAACATCTAGAAAAGCGTGGTTGATGGATGAAGCTCGAGTCTATCTGAATGAAGGGGAGCTCTTCGGGCCAGAGGGAGAGGGATTTGAACGATTTAATATTGCCTGCCCGCGCTCGATATTGGAGGAAGCCCTGGAACGGATCAAGGGAACCATCAATCGTTAGAACCCGGCTTCTTGACCGGCAGCTTTCGTCTTCGCCTTCATGCAATCAGTCGCCAATTAAGGCCGGATACCAACAATCCGGACACCTCTATATACGCTGGTACAGTGGAATCATTGGATAGCGGGCTGGCCGCATAAATGGGCAAGCCTTAATCAGCAGCGGCAGCCGCTCTCATCTGCGTACTGGCTTCAACGCTCGGACTGCTCAGGAAAAGCAATCCTGAACCAATGATGGCGGCTAAAATCGAAGCAACCAGGATGGCCAGCTTGGTGGCTTCAAAGAGGGCTGGATTATCGATAAATGCCGTCCCACTGATAAAAAGGGACATGGTGAAACCAATTCCAGCCAGGCAACTGGCACTGATAAATTGGCCCCAACCCACGCCACCGGGAAGCTCGGCCAGACCTAATCGCATGGCTACCCAAGCCAGCGAGGAGATGCCAAGAGGCTTACCGATGATCAAGCCAAGTATAATACCCAGGCTGACAGGGCTGGTTAAGGAGTTGACGCTTTGCGGATTGATGATCACACCGGCATTGGCCAAGGCAAAGAGGGGCAAAATTAGATAAGTTGTCCAGGGAGTCAGGCCCCTTTCCAGTCGTAGAGCTGGGGATTGCATGCGTTCGGTAATCTCTTCAAGGGTACTTACGGCCGCCTGCCGCCGGCTATCCAATTGTTCTCGCCACTGAACAGGTAATTCGAAACTTTGCAGGAGTGTGATAACCTGGGCTAACAACGTGCGCATATTTGGCGGGCTACGACTAGGGATGGTCATTGCCAGGAGAACCCCAGCGATGGTTGGATGCACGCCTGACTGTAAAAATGCCAACCAGAGTCCAATACCTAATAACGCATAAGGCAGCGGAGAGTAAACACGTGCCCTATTCAGCCCTATCAATACCAGGAAAATGATGGCTGCGATGCCCAGACTCAGCAATGATATATCAGTGGTATAGAATATAGCGATAACCAGAATAGCGCCCAAGTCGTCGGCGATGGCTAATGCAGTGAAGAATATTTTCAATGGTAGAGGAACGCGGGAACCTAATACGGTCAGGATTCCGAGAGTAAAGGCGATGTCTGTAGCCATGGGAATGCCCCAACCCTGCTGAGCTGGCCCTCCGGCGTTGAATAACAAGTAAACGGCAGCCGGCACCAGCATGCCACCAATAGCACCGGCGACAGGTAAGGCTGCTCGTCGCGGAGAAGCCAACTCACCCGTCGTTACTTCACGTTTAATCTCTAGACCTACGACGAAAAAGAAGACCACCATCAGGCCATCGTTGATCCAATGCACCAGGCTCTCGGATAACGTCCAGCCACCCAGGGTAATAGATAAATCGGTTTCCCAAAAGTGAATGTAGCTCTCACCTCCTGGGGAATTACGCCACAACAAGGCGATAATGGTGCAAATAAGGAGGACAATACCACCAGAGGCCGCCAGGCGAGAAAATTCCTGGGTGAGCAAACTCACTCGAAGGCCAAGTGGCTTCTCCACTAATTCAATTAATGACTCGAGATCCCAGGAGCCATCATACCGTTCACCATTCAAGAAAAAAGTCGGCGTGCCATTCACGCCACTACGGATGCCGCCGTCAAAATCTTCCTGTACACGTTCGGCGAAAACTCCATTTGACAAATCGTCGCGAAAACGCTCCAAATCGAGTTCCAACTCTTCCGCATATCCGAAGATAGATGCTTCATCAAGCTGATCATGGACATAGAGCATGTCATGCATTTCCCAAAATTTTCCCTGGGCACCAGCGGCCTCAGCCGCCTCGGCTGCCAATTGGGCGTGGGAATGTACAGAAGAGATAGGCAGGTGCCGGTAGACATAGCTTATCCGGTCTCCAAGACGTTTTAGCAACTCTTTAATATAGTAGTAAACGAGCCGGCAATGGGGACATTGATAGTCGCCATATTCGACTAATATTACCGGCGCATCCAGTGAACCCTGGATATGATCCCGCCCGCTAACTGGAACTTTCAGGAGCACTTTTGAAGAAGAGCTGTCGCCAGACAAGTTGACCTCGCTTGGGATTAGATATTCAGTAAAAGGATTGGTTAGGTATCGTGCTGTAAAGTCTCTAAGGTTTCCAAGATTCCATCAGCCCCAGGGTTTACATTCCGAGGGACGACAAAACTCCAGCGAATGATGCCGTTGGCGTCGATGACGAATAGTGCTCGTTCGTTTTTTCCATCCTTTTCATTGTAAACACTGTACGCGCGAGCCACAAATCCGGCCGGATCATTATCAGCCAATAATGGGAATCCTAGTTTCAAGGATTCCGAAAACTCTCGATGAGAAGCCAGATCATCAGCCGAGATGCCCAGAATCTGAGCATCATGTTGCTCGAATAAGTGAATGGCTTCACTGTATAGGGCGAGCTGGTTACTGCAAACCGGGCTATTATCTGCCGGGTAAAAGGCCAGGACGACCGGCCGGCCCTGCAAATCTCGTAACGAAATCGGGCTACCTGTCGTCGCAGGCAAAACAAATTCGGGCGCTGTAACTCCAGGCTCTAAAGGTTTTGGTAGATCCTGGTTCGAACGACTATTCCGCTTGATTAATTTTTTGATCATAAACTTGTCTTAGTTACTCAACTCAGCAATAGGAATTCAGTTATAAAAGGCGGGCAACATTGTCTTAAACCATCAACGCCCGGCTAATGAATAGGTACATGCAGCTCATCTCACTTAATTTTTTGACTCGCGAAATGCGATCCATGTTACCAACGAATTGTAAGATAAACATTAGCCCCGGTCATCAAAGGAAGGCAAAGTCTCACTTAAAAAACATATTACTTCAATCTTCCATCCGCGAGAAATTACCAATTGATCAGCATATTTCCTTCTGTTTTCAAATGATCATCTACCCTTCCTTAGAAAGGCTTAACTTATTTGTCACAAATGAGAGTATCGTGGTGTTATGGTGAATGAGTTCTATAATGTATAGAAGTCGGCATGCAGTCACGCATTCGTAGCTGTGCTGCACTGTTAATAATTGCTGGAAATAAGGAACGAACTCTAATGAAGACGAAAAAGCAGATCATCATCATTGCATTGACCCTA
>DOXE01000163.1 GCA_003519205.1 Chloroflexota bacterium | reverse complement strand
GTTGCTAACTATCTTGAAAAAAACTGATTAACTTTGCCGGGAAATCATGGTTAAAAAAATCCATAATTGCCCCTCCCGACATTTAGCAATTATAGTTGGACACACTCAGATCAACTGTTCCCCGATTACGTTGTAAGTGTAAAATAATTAACATTTACCGATATTTTGCCTACTAAATCGATAATCAACTAATTCTACGGAAAAATTTGGTTTGATGAATGATCGTTGTGATCATTGTGGTGAGCCCACACTTGATACAGATACCGTTTGCTGGCATTGTGGGATGCCACTTCCCGGCCGCAAGGAATTAAACACGCCAAAGAACCTCGTAAAAGAGGACAGGCAACAGTCAGTTTCACCATCCTCTGTCGCGATGTACACAGGGATGACCATCATCGTCATCCTCGGTGCCTGGCTGGTGATGGTCTATCTCGGCCGTTTACCATTGGTCCAGGTCCAATTTGGCACGCGGACACCAGCTGAGTGGGAGTCAATCATCAGTGCAGAAAACAGTTTTATCCTGTCATTACCTGAAAGTTGGTGGTGGATTGATGGGTCGAGCGATGAGCAACGGGGAGCGATAAAAGATCTCATAGCAGAAGAAAAAACATATGATATTAGTACCTACCCCTTTGGCGCAGAAGTGGCCGATCTGGAAATTCAATTTATCGCCGAAACAAGCTCTGCATCTGGCTCCCAATTGTTACCTTTTCTTGTCATAGCCCGAAGCAGCTTGCTCAATCGATTAACATATGAGGAAGCCATAGATTTCCTTTTAAAAAGTGAATATAAAATAAATGAGGTTAAACTCGTCGACGATTTCGACAAGAGTTACCTAAGCATATTTGTTCACACTGATATTGATGAAGATTCGGATATGCGATGTTGGCAGAAATTCATTCGAGGTGAAACAGAAGCAATGCTGGTATCACTGTGCGCGCCTACCTCTCTTTACCAAGCCAATATCAACACCTTTGAGGATATATTGGGAAGCTTCCAGCGCCTTGATTCTTGACGGGCAATTGACCACTCTGTACAATCCGCACCATGCCCGACTCATTTACCCAATCTAACTTCAGTTACGGAGGTCAAGCTGTCATCGAGGGTGTGATGATGCGCGGCTCCAAGGCTCTTTCGGTAGCAGTAAGAAATCCAAAAGGCGAGATTGTCATTCATACCGAAGACCTTGATCCCAGAATCTATGGTGGACGATTGGCCAAGATCCCATTTCTTAGAGGCATCACGCTTCTCTGGGATGCTTTGGGTTTAGGCATTAAGAGCTTGATGTTCTCAGCTGAAGTTGCCCTGGAAGAGGAAAAGGAAGAAGGCAGCGGGAATGTCTTTGAGGGGCCCGCCCAGTGGGGAATGGTCGCTTTTTCACTCGCTTTCGCAGTTTTTCTTTTTTTTGTGATCCCTACATTTTTAGCAAGCTTAATTGAACGCCTCCTGGGAGGCGATTTACATCATGTGATCGTCAATTTGATCGAGGGGTTAATTCGGCTATTTTTTCTCATCGCCTATATCTATCTGATTGGCTTAATGCCAGATATCAAACGTCTTTATGGTTATCATGGTGCAGAGCACAAGACAATTAATGCTTACGAGGCTGGGGCTGATTTGACCCCTTCCTCAGTGGCTAATTTTCCATTAGAGCACCCACGATGTGGCACTGCCTTTATACTGTCGGTGGTAGTCATATCTATTATCTTTTTCAGTTTGCTGCCACCAATGTCACTTCCTATCCGCATTCTCTCCCGAATTATATTGTTACCAGTCGTGGCAGGAATCGCTTACGAGTACATTCGCTTCACGGCAAAGCACCAGGATAATGCCTTGATTCGGGCGCTCACTCGCCCAAATCTGGCTCTACAAAAATTGACTACGCGTGAGCCAGACGAATCGATGTTGGCGGTAGCCATTGCCGCGTTTAACAAGGTTCTGATCTCGGAAACAGGACAACCAGAAGCCGCTGGGCCAGGTCCTTTAATCGAGGCTCCATCGACAGATTAGTTATACGGAGTTGACAGTCACTACTTACAAATAAGTAACTGTTATCTTTATAAGGTTTGGCGGGTCAAAAAATGAAAAAGTTCAATTAAGAATCCGCAAGGCCTCTAGTCGCGAGAAGGATTGCTATGGCTGTTACAAATGCACCTGGGGAATCAGAATGGAAAGCAGCCGCGCTAAATGAGACCGGCTTGAAAGCTTTTGCCAATTGGGAGATGGACAAAGCCATTGAATCGTTCAAACAGGCGGCCGAGACAGACACCAGTAATCCCGAATATTATCTCAATCTAGCTCGTGCTTACGCGCGATCTGGTAATTATCCAGATGCGATGCGATCTCTGGGTAGTTACCTTCAAGTTGAAAAAAATGAAGAAGTGGCCGAACGTTTTGAATGGCTTTTTTCCTCAACATTCGATAAGGTCGAAAGTAGTTTAATGGAGGGAACACAACAGCTTGATTTACCCATGCAATTAGTCAGCCGGGCAATTCGGATGTGGCTCGAGTATCGTTTAACTGTTGGAAGACAGCCTTTACACATCCAGGAACCAGATCTTTGGGCGGCGTCATTGACATATTTGATCTGCAAAATCAACTTGTATGATATTGACCGGGTTGAAGTTGCCAGTGCATATCGTGTGAGTTTGAATGACTTGAAGAGTACTTGTAACTTGATCGTCAAATCCTTGGATCTAATACCGGCAGACTACAGGTATTTCACCGGCGATGAAAACCCACTAGACAAGGTATTTGAAGCGGCCCAGCAACTGGAATCGTTCTATCAGGATATGGAAGAAGATTAATAGAAGCAAAATCACGGAGTTTAACGAGATGCAAAACAAAATCGCGTTTTATGGTGCAGGCAATGTGGGGGCAACGGCCGCCCATTGGATCGCAAATATGGAACTAGGCGATTGTGTGCTATTTGATATCTTTGGCCAGGTTGCTGCTGGTAAAGCGCTAGATCTGTACCAGGCAGCCCCAGCAATCGGTTTTGATGCAAAGGTGATCGGCAGTAATGAAGCCGGTATCATCGAAGGAGCGGATGTCGTCGTAGTAACGGCTGGTGTGCCCCGGCGAAAAGACCCTGAAACGGGTAAATTTCCCAGTCGAGATGAGCTAGTCAAGATCAATCAAGAAGTGATGGAGCAGGTATCGGCTAATATCAAACGCTATGCCCCCGAAAGTATTGTCGTCGTCGTCAGCAATCCATTGGATGCCATGTGTCACGTCGTGAAACATGTAACCGGAATTCCACGTGAACGGGTGATCGGCCAGGCCGGAGCTTTAGACACCGCTCGGTACAAGACATTCATTTCCATGGAGCTGGGCGTTAGCGTCGAAGATATTCATGGTGTCGTGCTGGGCGGGCATGGAGACACCATGGTGCCTTTGCCTCGACACACCTCAGTGGCAGGTATCCCCATAACAGAGCTGATGAGCGAGGAGAAGTTAGCGGCTATCATCGAACGTACTCGGAAGGGTGGGGGTGAGATAGTCGGTCTGTTAGGTTACAGTGGTTATTATGCCCCGGCGGCCGGTGTAGCCATCATGGTTGAATCAATCCTGAAGGATAGGAAGCGAGTTATACCCTGTGCGATATACACCCAGGGAGAATATGGTTACCATGATCTTTTCATCGGTTTGCCCGTTGTCCTCGGTCGAAACGGTGTAGAACGTGTTATCGAGATGGAGTTAGATGAGACCGAGCGAGGTATGCTCGATCATTCAGCTAACGCAGTTCGTTCTGTTGTAGAAGTGCTTGGCTATTAGTGCTATTCCATCGGAATCGGCTTCCAAATAGTTGACCGATCCAGTTTTCTCAATTGAACCAGGCCGGAGCTAAACGCTCCGGCTATTTTTTTGGAGAAAGGATCATGCCCCTTCTTTTTGATATGCCCCATGAATAAACAGAATAACGGCATTGGCACCTTGCAAGAGAAGTCACTTCATGCAGCTTTAAAGAGCTGGTACGCGCGTCCGGGAGATGCTTTGGAAGTTCCGGTGAGCGGATATCATATTGACATCGTCCGGGATACATGGTTGGTGGAGATCCAAACCGCCAATTTCACTGCATTAAAAACAAAATTGAAAGCTCTCTTGCCTGATTATAAGGTCAGGATCGTGCATCCCATTGCCCTGGAACGGTGGATCCAAAGGGTGAGCGAGGATAATAAATTCATCACGCGCCGCAAATCGCCGAAGCAGGGCCGTATTGAGGAGGTCTTTACTGAACTGGTTCGCTTGCCAGATTTAGCCTGCCATCCGAATTTCTACCTGGAAGTGCTTTTTATAAAAGAAGAGGTAGTCTGGCGGGATGATGGCCAAGGCAGTTGGCGGCGGAAAGGTTGGAGCGTTGCTGACCGGCGATTAATCGAAGTTATCGATGCCATCCAGTTTGACAAACCAGAGCGATATGCCGCATTGCTTCCATCCGACTTGCTCCGGCCGTTTACCAATCTGGAACTTTCCGAGCACCTGGGCCTTAGAAGAAGTCTGGCAGAAAAAATGACTTATTGTTTACGAAAAATGGCCCTCATTGATTTGGTAGGTAAGCAAGGCCGCAATAATCTCTATTCTGAATCGAAAGTGTAGGCGATCGAAAATCAATCTGGACAGGAGCAATCATACTAAGGCAGGTTTGATTTGACGGCCGAAGCGATGTACGATTCTGCTATCAACCATTAACAAACAGAGGAGAAGTAAACCCAAATGAATGAGCAAACAAAATATGTTTTGGATGAAGCACACCTACCTGAGGCCTGGTATAACATCAACGCCGATATGCCAGTGCCACCACAGCCAGTGTTGAACCCGCAGACACTGGAGCCGGTGACACCTGAATTCCTGAACGTCCTTTTTCCAATGAATCTGATTGGCCAAGAGGTGAGTCCCGATCGCTGGATTGAGATCCCCGAGCCTGTGAGGGAGGTTTATAAATTGTGGCGGCCGACACCATTATTCCGTGCTCGCCGCCTTGAATTGGTCCTGGATACACCGGCCCATATTTATTACAAATATGAAGGCGTTAGCCCAGTCGGTTCGCACAAGCCCAATACAGCCGTACCACAGGCTTTTTACAATAAGGAAGCTGGCACTCAGGCACTTACGACCGAAACAGGTGCCGGTCAGTGGGGATCGGCCTTGGCCATGGCATGCAATTTTTTCGACATTGATCTGGAAGTTTATATGGTCAAGGTTTCATACCAACAGAAACCCTACCGACGGGTGATCATGGAAACCTATGGCGCCGAAGTATTTCCCAGCCCGACCGAAAAGACGGCAGTTGGTCGTCAAATACTGGCTCAAGATGCGAATTCGCCGGGCTCTCTTGGAATAGCCATTTCTGAAGCGGTGGAAGTAGCGGCAACATCAGGAGGGACTAAAAAATATAGTCTGGGATCTGTGCTAAATCATGTCCTATTGCACCAGACCGTAATCGGCTTGGAAGCATTGGATCAGATGGAAATGGCGGATGAATATCCTGACATGGTGATTGGATGTACGGGTGGTGGCTCCAATTTTGCCGGTTTAGCCTATCCTTTTCTGCATCAAAATTTCACCAATGGCAAAAGTACACGGGTTATTGCCGTTGAGCCTACTTCTTGTCCAACCTTGACTCGAGGGCATTACACCTTCGATTATGGCGACACCGCAGGGATGGCTCCCATTGTCAAGATGCATACTTTAGGACGTAATTTTGTTCCGGCCGGAATCCATGCCGGTGGATTGCGTTATCACGGTATGTCACCAAGCTTAAGTGCCCTCGTACACAATGGCGATATCGAAGCCCAGGCAGTAAACCAGTTGGCTACATTTGAGGCGGCTATTCAATTTGCCAAAGCGGAAGGAATTGTAGCTGCGCCCGAATCAGCCCACGCAATACGGGTAGCTATCGACGAAGCGCTTCATTGTAAAGAAGCTGGCGATAAGAAAGTGATTCTTTTTAACCTTTCGGGCCATGGTCACTTCGATATGGGCGCTTACAACGATTTCCTACAGGGCAAATTACAAGATTACGAATATCCGGCTGAGGCGGTTGAGGCTGCGATGGCACAATTACCAGAGATCGAGCTGGCGTAATCAATCCTCATCTAGTCCCAAAGCCTGAATAACTGTTTGCAAATCTTTATCTCCCCGGCCGCTGAGGTTGATGATAATGATCTGCTCTCTTCGCATCAAGGGGGCTCGCTTGATGGCTTCCGCGACAGCATGGCTAGATTCAAGAGCGGGAATGATGCCTTCCAATTCAGACAACATTTGAAAGGCCTCCAGGGCTTCTTCGTCGGTGGCGTATGTATAGCCAGCCCGTTCCTGGTCCCGTAACCAGGCGTGTTCGGGGCCAACGCTAGGATAGTCTAATCCTGCACTGATGCTGTGGGTCTCCAAAATTTGCCCATCAGATGTTTGCATGACAAAGCTTTTTGTGCCATGGAGGACGCCGATGCGGGCTACATTGGGATCGGCGAAACGAGCCGCGTGTTTGCCACTAGCAATTCCCTCCCCCCCTGCTTCCACGCCAAGGAAATCAACTCCCGGGTCATCTCGAAAAGCGTGAAAAAGACCCATGGCATTGCTGCCCCCACCAACACAGGCGATAAGTAGATCTGGCAAGTGTCCCGCGCTCTTCAAAATCTGTTCCCGGGTTTCCCGGCCAATTACACTTTGAAAATCTCTAACCATCATTGGATAGGGATGTGGACCCAGGACCGAACCCAGCAGGTAATGGGTGTTTTCTACATTGGTGACCCAGTCGCGGATGGCCTCNNATCTGTGCGCCACCCAGGATCTCGCTCAATCTGTGTGCATAGGTTAGAGGAGTCGGGCGCCCAACATAGGTTGCCAATAAATATTCAAATTCATGCAAAAAACTAGGATCTTGTTGGGCTTCATCATATGCTTGAATGAGCTCTTGCAAGGCAGGCATCAAGGTTTCGGGCACAAATTGACCCCCGTATGGTCCGAATTTGCCGTGTTTATCAGGCATCGGGTCAATTTGATCTGGCTTTTTTTGCTTCATTTTTCATGTTTTCCTTAGGTAGCTTTACCATCCACCAACTGGCGTAAACGTTCTTCGCAGAGTAATAGGGCCAAGGCAGTCGGGCCATCGCTTATCTGATTAGCATGAGCCAATTGGAGAACCTTCTCGATTGGCATTTTCTGAACTTCCATGATTTCGGCCGGTTCATGCTCAGTCTTGCCAAGCTCAACGCCAGTTGCAATAAAAATATGGGCAACTTCGTTGCAAATGCCATTAGCCGTATAAAATTGCCCGGCATATTCAAGTCCGGCAGCTTTACCGCCAACCTCCTCCTGTAATTCTGCCAAAGCAGTCTCCTCGAGAGAAAGGCCTGGCTTTAGACCCCCGGCTGGCACTTCTAAACACCAATCGTCAACTGTATAGCGATAATGGTAGACCAAAACGATCTCTCCCGATTTGGTTATTGGGATAATCCAAACTGCACCCGGATGTTCGACTACGTTGTAAACTCCTGTTTGACCGTCAGGCAAAATGATGTCATCCTGCCTAATGCGATACCAGGGAGAAGACCATACGATCCGGCTACCTATTTTCTCAAAGGGGGAGGGGCGCGAGGATTTTTCTTTCATATTTTCAGGTGTCACTTCAAACCTGGCCGCTCAATCGTCCCTTGCCCACTCAGTTTTAGCATTAGAAATGAATGTTCGGACAAGATCGTGATCTTTCTGGCCGGGGCTAGATTCGACGCCGCTGGCTACATCTACGGCATAAGGTCTGACCTGGACTACTGCCTGGCCCACATTGGATGGGTTTAAGCCACCAGCAAGCATCAGGCCGGGAACTTGGCCGGTTAGATGGGCGGCGATTGACCAGTTAGCCGTCAAGCCGGTACCTCCGTATAGATCAGCATGGTGAGTATCGACCAGTAAAGTTGGCTGGCTCTCCTTTCTCTGAGGGGGCACATACCATTCGGCCTCAGCCTCGGCTTCGGCCAAGGATCGAGGCCGGATGGCCTTGTAACTGCGGCCAAAGATGGGTGATTGTGTATTGATAATGAGATTAGGCGCTTCATCACCACTCAACTGGGCAAGATCGAGATTGCATTCGTCTAATATCTGAGCGACGTCCTCGGCCGATTCATTGACGAAAACACCGACCAGTAAGGGCAACTTGGGATTTCCGCGAAGTTGGGAGACAAGCCGCCGGGCTTTATCCTTCGCAATCGAGCGTGGGCTTGGAGAGAAAAAGATGAAACCCAGGTAGTCAGCCCCTGCTTCCGCAGCTGCGATGGCATCGTCCAGGTTGGTGATGCCACAAATCTTTACTTTGGTTTGCTGGTGTCTAAGCACAGCTTTTAGTATGAATGAAGAACCCAGAATCTAAGAAGAGTTG